>JAEWWF010000283.1 GCA_023396465.1 Pseudomonadota bacterium | reverse complement strand
AGGTGTTCGCGGCGCACATGGCGCAGCCCGGCGTCTGGGCCTTCTGGTGGCCGCGGTTCGAGAGCGTGGCGCGCTGGTTCGTGGCGCAGGAAGCGGCGCGGCGGCCCCACCTCCACACCCCCTACGTGGAGTGCAAGGGCAGCTTCACCTTCGACGCCCCCGGCGGCCCCTTCACCCTGACCGCCACCGCCGACCGCATCGACCTGCTGCACGACGGCAGTCTGGCGATCCTCGACTACAAGACCGGCATGCCGCCGTCGCCCAAGGAAGTGGCGGCCGGCTATGCCCCACAGCTGCCGCTGGAAGCGGTGATCGCCGAGCGCGGCGGCTTCGAGGGCGTGCCGGCGCGGCCGGTGTCGGCGCTCACCTACTGGCGGCTGAAGGGCGGCGATGCCGGCGGCGAGGATCGCCCCGCCCACAAGGACAAGACCCCCCACGATCTGGCGGCGGAGGCGCTGGCCGGGTTGCAGGCGCTGGTGCGGGTGTTCGACGATGCCGACACCCCTTACGAGGCGCGGCCGCATCCCGACTATGCCCCCGCCTACAGCGACTACCTGCATCTCGCCCGCGTCAAGGAATGGGCTTCGGGCGGCGGAGACGGCGAATGACCCTGTCCACCTCCACGCCCCCCTCCACCCCCGCCGCCTTCGACCCGGAAATCCCGCAGCGCCGGGCCGCCCGCGCCGATGCGTCGGTGTGGGTGGGGGCCTCGGCCGGCACCGGCAAGACCAAGGTGCTGACCGACCGGGTGCTGACCCTGCTGCTGGCCGGCACGGCGCCGGACAAGATCCTCTGCCTCACCTTCACCAAGGCGGCGGCGGCGGAGATGTCCACCCGCCTCGCCAACCGGCTGGCGCTGTGGACGACCCTGTCCGACGCCGACCTGACGGCGCAGCTGACCAAACTGCTCGGCGCCGCTCCGGCGGCCGGGCAGGTGCGGCTGGCGCGGCGGCTGTTCGCCCGCGTGCTGGACGTGCCGGGCGGCATGAAGATCCAGACCATCCACAGCTTCTGTCAGGCGCTGCTGCGGCGGTTTCCGCTGGAGGCCGGCGTCGCCCCTCACTTCGAGGTGATGGACGACCGCGACGCCGCCGAGGCCATGGCGGAGGCGCAGGAGTTCGTGCTGTCGCGCGCCCGCGCCGGCGTCGACTGGGAGCTGGCGGAGGCGCTGGCGGCGCTCACCCGCCTGGTCCACGAGATGAAGTTCCCCGACCTGCTGGCCGAACTGGCGACCCAGCGTGGTCGCATCCGCCGCATGCTGGAGCGCCACGGCGGCCTTGCCGGCGCGGTGGCGGCGGTGTGCGGGACGCTCGGCGTGGCGCCGGGGGAACGGCCGGCCGACGTCATCACCCGCGCCTGCGCCGACGACGCCTTCGACGCCGCCGGCCTGCGCCTGTGCATCAATGCGTTGCGGGCGGGCAGCGCCAAGGACTGCGAGAAGGCCGACGTGATGGCGGCTTTCCTGGCCGGCGACGGGGCGGCACGGGCGGCGGCCTGGGACGACTGGTGCGGCGTCTTCCTCACCGCCAAGGGCGAGGTGCGCAAGACCCTGGCGACCAAGGCCGCCCTCAAGGCCAATCCCATGGCCGAGGACATCCTGGCGGCGGAGGCGGAGCGCCTGTGCGCCCTGGCCGCCCGCATCCGCGCCTGCGCCGTCGCCGCCGCCACGGCGGCGCTGCTGCACATCGCCAGCGCCGTGCTCGGCCGCTACGAGGGGTGGAAGCGGTCGCGCGCCCGCATGGACTACGACGACCTGATCCAGACCGCCCGCCGCCTGCTGGAAGACGAAGGCCGCGCCGCCTGGGTGCTCTACAAGCTGGACGCCGGCCTCGACCACCTGCTGATCGACGAGGCGCAGGACACCAACCCCGACCAGTGGGCGGTGGTCGGCGCCATCACCCGCGAGTTCTTCTCCGGCGTCGGCGCCCGCGACGGGGTGACGCGCACCGTGTTCGCGGTCGGCGACCGCAAGCAGTCCATCTACAGCTTCCAGGGCGCCGACCCCGATGCCTTCGAGCACATGCGGGCGCTGTTCGCCGACCATGTGCCGGCCGCCGGCGCCACCTGGGACGAGGTGCCGCTGGAGTTCAGCTTCCGCTCCGCCCCGGCGGTGCTGGAGGCGGTGGACGCGGTGTTCACCTCCTCCGCCGCCCAGGACGGCGTCGTGCTGCCCGGCGAGGCGGTGCGCCACATCCCCTTCCGCCGCGGCCAGGGCGGCATGGTGGAGGTATGGCCGCCGGTGCTGCCCACCGACCTGGCCGAGCCGGACGCCTGGAAACCGCCCATCGAGCGCATCACCGGCGACAGCGCCCAGACCCGCCTCGCCCGGCTGATGGCGCGGCGTATCGACGCCATGGTGCGCGGCGGCGAGATGCTGGACAGCGCCGAGCGCCCCATCCGCCCCGGCGATATCATGGTGCTGGTGCGCCGGCGTGGTCCCTTCGTCGAGGATCTGGTGCGGTCGCTGAAGGAACTGAACGTCGAGGTGGCGGGCGTCGACCGCATGGTGCTGACCGAGCAGATGGCGGTCATGGACCTGATGGCGCTGGGCCAGTTCCTGCTGCTGCCCGACGACGACCTGACGCTCGCCTGCGTGCTGAAGGGGCCGCTCATCGGGCTGAGCGAGGACCAGCTGTTCGATCTGGCGCACGGCCGCACCGGCCGGCTGTGGACGGCGCTGTCGCAGCGGGCCGGCGCCGACGATGCTTTCGGCCGCGCCTACGACGCCCTGGCCGACCTGCTGCGGCGGGCCGACTTCCTGCGTCCGCACGAGCTTTATGCCCATGTGCTGTCCGGCCCGCTGGAAGGGCGGCGCAAGCTGCTCGGCCGCCTGGGGTGGGAGGCGGAAGACCCCATCGACGAGTTCCTGTCGATGACGCTGGCCTTCGAGCGCACCCACGCCCCCAGCCTGCAAGGCTTCCTGCACTGGTTCGAGACCGGCGCCACCGAGATCAAGCGCGATCTGGAAAGCGGCGACCGCGACGCCGTGCGGGTGATGACGGTTCACGGCTCCAAGGGTTTGCAGGCGCCCGTGGTGTTCCTGCCCGACTGCATGCAGATGCCGGCCACCGGCCCGACCCTGCTGTGGCACGGCGACGGCGAGGACAAGCTGCTGCTGTGGCCGCCCAACGCCGAGGCGGCGGAGGAGGTCTGCCAGGGCCTCAAGGACGCCGCCAAGCTGGCGCGCGAGCGGGAATACCGCCGCCTGCTCTACGTCGCCATGACGCGGGCGGAGGACCGGCTGATCATCTGCGGCTGGGAAACCCGCAAGGCCCGCCCCGCCGGCTGCTGGTACGACCTCATCACCGATGCGCTGAAGCCCCTGGCGGCGGAGGTCGAGGACGCCTTCCTGGCCGCCGCCGGCGAAACCGACGGCGCCGCCGTGCTGCGCCT
>JAEWWF010000148.1 GCA_023396465.1 Pseudomonadota bacterium | reverse complement strand
TCTAGTTCCCCAGCCGCCAGCTTGTCGGCGGACGGGCCGAGGCGCAGATAGGACGGCTCGATGTCGGTGGTCTTGAGGCCGAAGGCGTTGAGGATGAGCCGGGCCTCCACCAGGGTGCCGGACTTCTCCTCGCCGATGGACACCCGCTTGCCGCGCAGATCGGCGAGGGTGCGGATGTCCGAATCGGCGCGGGCCACCAGATGAATGCTCTCCGGGTAGAGGAAGGCCAGCGCCCGCAGGTCGTCGATGGGCTTCTCGCCGCTGAAGATTCCCTCCCCTTCCCACGCCCAGAAGGCGACATCGGCCTGCACCAGCGCCAGATCGACGGTGCGGGCTTCCAGGGCCTCGACGTTGGCGACCGAGCCGTTGGTGGAGACGGCGGCGGCGATCAGCCCCGGCACACCGCAACTGCCGCCGCGATCGCAGGGGCGCGATCCGGGCGGGTTGGAAATGGCGTTGGCGATCAGCCCGCCCATGGGGAAATAGGTGCCGCCGGTGGGGCCGGTGCCGATGCGCGAAAAATGGACCGCCGGCCCGTCGCTCTGCTGCGCCCGTGCCCGCTCCGCCGCCAGGGCGACCATGGCCACCGCCAGGGTCGCCGCCATCAGGCGCGCCGCCACCATCAGGGACGAGGACGTCCATGGGTGCGGGCTGCGGTTCGGATGCACGGCTTTTCTCCCCCTTGCCGGACAGCGGGAGATGATCCCACTTATTCTGTCTTCGGACCATATGGGTGTGCCACCCCGCCGGGTCCAGCACAATGGGGAAAGCCGCCCTCTCGTCGCCATGCGCCGCCTGCCGCCGTTGCCTGATGTCCTGCCCGCCGCCGGGACGCCCGCCAGCCGGACCGACTCCGCCGCCGGGGGCCTTGGCCCCTGCCCGCTGTGCGGCCGTCCCATGGTGGACGGCCCGAGCCTCGACCGTCATCACTGGGTGCCGCGGTCGGAGGGTGGGCGGCAGCAGGCGGTGATGCATCGCATCTGCCACCGCAAGATCCACAGCGTGCTGGACGAGCGCAGCCTCGCCCGCGCCTATGCCACGCCCGAGGCCCTGCGCGGCCACCCGGAAATCGCCCGCTTCCTGCGCTGGGTGGCGGGCAAGCCGCCGGAGTTCATGGACCGCCATCGCCGCGCCCGGCGCTGACCATCGCCGTATCGCCATTGCCCTTAGGCGGCGTGTGGTGTAGTCCCTGCCCGATCCGCAGCCCGAAAGCCGACCGTGCGATGATCCTGACCCCCATTCCCCTGGCCGATCTGGCCGCCACACTCGACCGTTTCGACGCCTGTCTGGCCGACGCGCCGCTGGCCCAGGCCGCGTTCCGCCGCATCGCCGCGACGTTGGCCCTGGTGCGCGATGGTGACCTGTCGCTGTCGCAGGATCCCGAGCATGCCCGCCAGGCGGTGGCTTTCATCCGCACCTTCGGCATGGGCGTCATCGACGAGCCGCCGACCGCCGGTTACACCTGGGACGGCCATGCCCTGCGGGTGCGCATGGAACCCTCGGTGATCATCCACGACGTCGCCCACCTTCAGGTCTGCGCCCCGGAACGTCGCACGGTGCCCGACTTCGGCCTCGGCGCCGGCCCGGAAACCGGCCTGCGGGCCGAGGCCGACGCCGCCATGAGCGTGTTCGGCGTGGCGCGGGAACTGGAGGAAAGCCTCGCCTCCCTGCTCGGCATCCTGTGGGAGGCCGAACTGAACCAGCCGGCCATCTGCGCCTTCCTGGAACAGAACTGGCTGGAAGGCGGCGACAGCCCCCACAACCGCGCCCATTTCGTGAAGATCGTCGACCATCTCGCCGCCCATGGCCTGCTGGATGCCGACGGCCGCCCAACCCGCGCCCTGCGGGATACCCCCGACGAGGCGTTCCTGGTGCCGCTGGCGGCGGCCTGAGGCGCACGGCGGGGACGCCGGCTCATCACATCACCATATAAAGATATCTTTATGTCCCCCTTGCGCCGATGTGGCCGGCAGGGTATATCCTCCCCATGCCCAAGCTGGAGGACCCCATGAGCTTCACCGATTACAAGGTCAAGGACATCTCGCTGGCCGATTGGGGCCGCAAGGAAATCGCCATCGCCGAGACCGAGATGCCGGGCCTGATGGCGCTGCGCGAGGAATACGGCGCCGCCCAGCCGCTCAAGGGCGCCCGCATCGCCGGCTGCCTGCACATGACCATCCAGACCGCCGTGTTGATCGAGACGCTGACCGCCCTCGGCGCCGAGGTGCGGTGGTCGTCGTGCAACATCTTCTCGACCCAGGATCAGGCCGCCGCCGCCATCGCCGCCGCCGGCGTGCCGGTGTTCGCCTGGAAGGGCATGACGGAAGAGGAATTCTGGTGGTGCATCGAAGCCACCATCGACGGCCCCAACGGCTGGCGCCCCAACATGATCCTGGATGACGGCGGCGACCTCACCCAGATCATGCACGATAAGTACCCCGAGTACCTGAACGACGTGCGCGGCATCTCGGAAGAGACCACCACCGGCGTGCACCGCCTGTACGAGATGGCCAAGAAGGGCACGCTGAAGGTGCCGGCCATCAACGTCAACGACAGCGTCACCAAGTCCAAGTTCGACAACCTGTATGGCTGCCGCGAGAGCCTGGTGGACGGCATCAAGCGCGCCACCGACGTCATGCTGGCCGGCAAGGTGGCGGTGGTCTGCGGCTTCGGTGATGTCGGCAAGGGCTCGGCCGAGTCCCTGCGCAGCCAGGGCGCCCGCGTGCTGGTGACCGAGATCGACCCCATCTGCGCCCTTCAGGCGGCGATGGAAGGGTATCAGGTCACCACCATGGAAGACGCCGCCCCGTTCGGCGACATCTTCGTCACCACCACCGGCAACAAGGACGTCATCACCCTCGATCACATGCGGGAGATGAAGGACCGGGCCATCGTCTGCAACATCGGCCACTTCGACAGCGAGATCCAGATCGCCTCGCTGCGCAATTACCAGTGGCACAACGTCAAGCCGCAGGTGGACGAGGTCGAGTTCCCCGACGGCAAGCGTCTGATCGTGCTGGCCGAGGGTCGTCTGGTCAACCTGGGCTGCGCCACCGGCCATCCCAGCTTCGTGATGTCGGCCAGCTTCACCAACCAGGTGCTGGCGCAGATCGAGCTGTGGCAGAACGCCGCCAAGTACGACCGTCAGGTCTATGTGCTGCCGAAGGCGCTGGACGAAAAGGTCGCCATGCTCCACCTCGCCAAGCTGGGCGTGAAGCTGACCACCCTGAGCCGCGAGCAGGCCGACTACATCGGCGTGCCGGTGCAGGGTCCGTTCAAGCCGGACCACTACCGCTACTAAGGATCATGGGGCGCCGCGCTGGCGCCCCTGCCCTGCCGTCGCGCACGACGCCCCCGCCGCGAGACGGGGGCGTCGTCGTGTCTGGACGAGCGCCCGCGACGTCAGACGCGGTAATAGTCGCGATACCAGGCGACGAAGCGGCGCACGCCGACGTCGATCCCGACCCGCGGCTTGTGGCCGGTAACGGCTTCCAGGGCGGTGGTGTCGGCCCAGGTGGCGGCCACGTCGCCGGCCTGCATGGGCTTGAACACCACCTCCGCCTTGCGGCCGAGGGCGTCTTCCAGGGTGTGCAGGTACTGCATCAGCGGCTGCGGCTCGCCACGGCCGATGTTGTAGAGGCGATAGGGGGCGATGCCGCTGGTTCCCACCGCCGGCGCCGCCGGATCCCACGACGGATCGGCGGTGGCGGGGATGTCGACGATGCGGACGATGCTGTCCACGATGTCGTCGATGTAAGTGAAGTCGCGGCTCATGTCGCCGTTGTTGTAGACCTCGATCGGTTCGCCGGCCAGGATCGCCCGCGCCCACTTGAACAGCGCCATGTCCGGCCGCCCCCACGGTCCGTAGACCGTGAAGAACCGCAGTCCGGTGCAGGGCAGGCCGAACAGATGGGCGTAGGA
>JAEWWF010000145.1 GCA_023396465.1 Pseudomonadota bacterium | reverse complement strand
ACCCACATGCGTCCAGTTCAGTTCACGGATGTCGGCGACCGTGCGGTGATCGTCATAGGCGCCGCCGTCGGCCCGCAGATGGGGCGTGAACACCACCTGCGAGAAGCCGCCGTTCCATGTCGCGCGGAACTCCGGCTCCAGGATCACCGCCGGCGCCAGGCCCACGCCGGACTGACCGGGATGTACCGGCGACCGAGGGAAGACCCAGGTTTCCAGGCCCACATAGCCGCCGACCTCCACCGGGCCGAGGTCGGCGGCGCGGGCCGCCGGTCCCCAAGCCCCAAGGCCGGTACACATCACCACGGCGGCGGCGGTCAAGCCGCCCGTCCGCCCCGGCCCCGAGGAACCCGCCATCTCACCGCCCCCTATTCGATGAACCGCAGCGCCTGGGATTGGAACTGCTGTTCCGTGAAACCGGAGCGATACCGGAACTCGGGGATCACCAGATGGGTTGATCGTCCGGTGCGGTGGTTGATCATGGTGTTGTCGTGGCCGCGCCAGTTCTTGCCGTTGTACTGGCGGTAATCGTTGAAGGTCTGGGTCTTGTAGAGCGTGTCGTTGTGGTCGTAGTAGTCGATGCGCCGCTGACGGCAGCCGTCATACCAGGAGACTTGCCGCAGGTAGCCGCTGTTGGGATAGGTTGGGTACTGTTCCACCACGTCGCAGAATCCGGGCTCGGCCTCCGTGCCGCAGGGTTCGGAGTAAAGCCACTTGTAGGTGAACTTGTAGAATTCCTGGGAAGCCATGTCCTCGAAGGCGAATTCGGTGCCGGCGAAGTTCCCCGACTGATTGGCCGAGGAAATGCGCTTCACCCGTTGCAGCGCCGGCATGTACATCCAGGTATCGTCATTTTCCTCCAGATTGGCGTGGATGAGCAGCTTGGTGCCCGCCACGTCGGGCGGATCGAGGAACATGACGATGGACCAGTCCCCCGTCGTCTTGATGCCGGCCTCGTTGCGGTCCATGCGTTCGAGCATCAATAGGCGCATGGTACGCTGCACCGCCCGCCCGTCGGCGTCGGTCTGGATCAGGGTGAAGTCCGATTTCATGTCGATGAAGTCGTAGTCGCATTTGTCCCAGTGCTCGACGACGGCCTCGCCCTTGCGCACGGCGTCTTCGTCGCTGAGGCCGAGGGTGGCGATGGTCTGTGGCGTGGTGTCGCGGGCCGGGGCATCGGTGGCGGCGACGGCGGGGCCGGCGGGGCCGGCGACGGCCAGCACCACCAGGGCGGCGACCGCGAAAGCGGGGGTGAAATGTCGGCGGGCGGTCATGATCTCCCTCTCCTGTCAGGGCATGCGCCGGGGATCGCCCGTCCCTCCGGGACCGGGCGCGCCACCACGGCGTTGAGCGTGTGGATGAAGCCGACCGGCGGTCAGCCGACGGGACGCGGTTGCGCGAAGCCGAGGACGTAGCCCTCGGGATCGGTCACATACAGCTCGCGCATGCCGTAGAAGGTGGTGTGCAGGTCGCGGACCACGGGGGCGTGACCAACCAGCCGGCGGGCCAGGGCGTCCAGATCGTCGACCTCGAAATAGAACGTCAGCGTCCCGCCGGGCGCCGGGATGCCCTCGAACGCCGGAACGGTCTCCTGAAGACTGGCGCGCTCCTGGAACATCAGTTCGACCGTCCCGCACCTGACCAGCGCGTAGACCAGGGGGCGATTGCCGTCGTAGGTCATGAGGATGTCTTCCGACCCGGCGGGCACGGACATCACATGCTCGAACCCCAGCACATCGCGATAAAACGCGATGGCGCGGTGAATGTCGGTGACCATCATGTTGGTCCAGAACTTGCGGATCATGACTCCCCCACTTGTCAGCGATTGTCCCCAGGGCGGGCGGATCGAGCCTGCCGGTCAGCCCTCGGCGAAGGTCAGGATGAAGCCGTTGCAGTCGATCAGCGCGAATTCGCGCGTGCCATAGAAGGTGTCGTGCAGCGGCGCGCAGATGTCGGCCTGGCCCTCGACGGCGCGGAACAGGGCGGCGACATCGCTGACCTTGAGGAACAGCGTCAGCCCCCCGCCCGGCTGACGCTCGGCCAGCAGCGGGTATTCCGCCGTCAGGTTGGCGCGCTCCTGGATCATCAGGATCACACCGTCGCGCCGCAGCATGGCCCAGTGGAACGGTGCCGCGTCGGGGACCGTCATCACCGCCTCGAAGCCGAGCACGCGGCGGTAGAAATCAAGGGTGGCGGCGACGTCGGCCACCATCAGGTTGGGAGTCACGCTCGTCAGCGAACAGGGGTCGGTCATCGCTCTCGGGTTCCTTGTTTCAGGTCTCAGGTCTCACGGCACGCCCAGCACCACCAGCCGTCCGGGCAAGCCGAGCGGGGATGCGATGCGCTCCAGCCGCAGGCCGCAGCGCCCGGCTTCCTCGGCCAGATGCGCGGCGGTGAGGTCGAAGCGCACGCCGCAGCGCAGCCAATCAATCACCATCAGATCACCGAGTCCCGGCCATCCCTCGGCCGCCCCGGCGGCGGTCACCTCGCCTGGGAACTGGTCGTAGACCAGCACCCGCATCGGCGCTCCCTCGCCCTCGCCCTCCCCCGCCATCGCCGCCGTCGCGAGGACGTGCCACACGGCGGCCCGTTCGGCGGGATTGAGCAGGTGGACGATGTTCGACATCACCACCAGGTCGGCCGCCGCCAGCACCGCCCCCAGACCCGCCGGTGCCCGCAGATCGAGCGCCTGAAAGCGCACCTCGGCGCGCAGCGCCTCGGGCACCCGGCGATCGAAGGCGGCCTGTGTCGCCGGACGGTCGACCACCACCGCCCGCACCGGCCGGCACTGATGCAAGGCCACCGCCAGGGACCCGTCACCACCGCCGAGATCGACCACCAGCGGCCGCCCGGCCGCCATCGGCAGATGGCGGGCGACATTGAGCGCCAGCATGCGCACCACGCCGCCCAGCGCCCGGTCGTAGACCGGCCGCAACGCGGCGGCATCGGCGCTGTCCAGGGGATCCTGCCGGCCGCCGCCGCGCAGAACCTTGGGCAAGCTGCCGTTGCTCCGATGCCAGCGCGCCGATGTCCGCTCCAGGTCGAGCACCGCCGTCACCGCCCGCGCCGCCGGGGTCAGCGCATAGCCCCCGGCCGCCGTCGCCGCCACGTAGCCGAACCGCGCGGCCTGCGCCAAGGCGACGTCAAGGAAGGCGGCATCCAGGCCAAGGGCCGCCGCCAGCGGCCCGACCTCGACCGGGCCGGCTGCCAAATGATCGAGAACCCCGGTCTCGGCCAGAGCCTCCAGCAGATCGGCCACCTTGGCCGCCATGGCCAACCCGAGCAGCCGTTCGGCCGCTCCGGCGTGGCTTTCGGCGGTCACCGCCGTCATGCCGGAACCATCTTGCCGCGCACGTAGCGGGCCAGGGCGTCGAAGGAGTTCACCAGATCCTGCGACAGATCGCCGTCCTCGATCATGATGCCGAATTCGCTTTCCACCCGGATGAGGATTTCCAGCGCATCCACCGAACTGATGCCGAGATCGTCGATGAGGGCGTTGCCCGTGACCTTGGCCGGGTCGATGTTGCGGTTGAGGGTCGAGGCGATGATGGTCCGCAGGCGGGTATCGAGATCGTCGCTCATGGAACACGTCCTTCCGTCCAGGTGGTCAGGATGATGGATTGCAGGCCATTGGCCCGGTCGAGCAGGCGGCGCACGCTGCCGCCGGTCTGACCGAGATGGCGCACCACGTCGTCGAGATCGGGGTTGGCGCAGCCGCCATGGGTCAGCCAGTCGAGGCCGAGGGCGCCGTCCGGCCCCGGCGGCAGGAAAATGTCGTCGATCAGCAGCGCCCCGCCCGGCGCCACCGCCGCCACCAGG
>JAEWWF010000127.1 GCA_023396465.1 Pseudomonadota bacterium | reverse complement strand
GGTTCGATGATCGACCACTCAAAGTCGGTCAGTTCGTAGCGGCGTTGCGACATACAAGGTCTCCTTCAAAGACCTTGAAGCACATTCGCTCACAACTGGGAATCCATTTATGAGTTTGCGACCTAGGCGCCGCGCGGGCGCCTAGTCGTCCTCATCCCACCGCACCACATCACGGTAGGCGTGCCAGGTGGCGTGGCCGATCAGCGGCAGCGCCACCACCAGCCCGAAGAAGGCGGTGATCAGGCCGAAGCCGGTGACCACCACGATCACCGCCGCCCACAGGGCCATGGCCTGCGGGCTGCGGAACACCGCCTGGGCGCTGACGATGGCGCCGGCAAAGACGTCGGCGCGGCGGTCCAGCATCATCGGCAGGGCGAAGGCGCCAAGCACGAAGGCGGCGACGGCGAAGCAGAACCCCACCGCCGTTCCCACCGCCACAAACACCAGCCCCTCCGCCGTCGCCAGCTGATGCACCAGGGCGGCGATGCTCATGCTGGTGTAGGGGAAGCTGACGGCGAAGATCAGCGCGGCGATGCGCACCCAGATCATCATGAACAGCATCAACACCAGACCGGCGGTCAGGATGTGGAAGGTGTTGACCCGCCACGCCATCAGGGCGTCGATGAAGCCGGGCGCCTCGTCACGTTCCAGCCGGGCACTGATGCGGTAGAGCCCGACCGCCAGCAGCGGCGCCACCAGCAGGAAGCCGGCGATCATCGGCGTCAGCAGGTAGAGCATGTCGAACCACGCGAGGCCGAGACCGATGACATAGCCCAGCACCACGAACACGGCACCGTAGGCAAAGCTCACCCAGCCGGCGGCGCAAACGTCCTCCCAGCCCTTCGCGAGCCAGTCGAACACCTGCGCGGCCTCCACCCGTCGGATGCGGTCGGCATAGGGAAAGGGCAGCGCCGCCCCCGGCGGGGATGCCGGCGGGGAAGACTCGCGGCGCGGCAGGGACCGCTGTCCGTCTGGCATGATCTGCGTCCTCCGTGCTGTTGCGACGGGTGGTGGAACGGGCTGGGCGCGGCCTTACTCGGCCGGCTTCACCAGGGCGCGGTAAGCGTGCCAGCTGGCATGACCGATCAGCGGCATGGCGATGATCAGGCCGAGGAAGAAGACGGCCATGCCGGCCGCCGTCACCACGGCGATGATGCCGGCCCACAGCAGCATGGGGCCGGGGTTGCGCAGCACCGCCGTCATGCTGACCAGGGCGGCGGTGAAGAAGTCGGTGCCCGGCCGGTCCATCATCATCGGCAGGGCGACGGCGCAGAACAGGAAGGCGACCAGCGCGAAGGCCGCCCCCACCGCAACCGAAACGATGAGGAACAGCAGCCCCGCCGTGGTCGGCAGCACCGCCAGCATGGCGTCGAAGGAGAAGCTGGTGGCCGGGAACATGAGCGCGAAGATCAGCGTCGCCACCCGCACCCAGATCAGGCCGTAGAGCATGAGCACGAGGCCCGCCGTCAGGATGTGGAAGCCGTTGGCCTGGGCCGCCGTCATCGCCTCGTTGAAGGTGGGCTGGCCGCCGCCTTCC
Organism: Pseudomonadota bacterium; assembly: GCA_023396465.1. GTDB lineage: Bacteria > Pseudomonadota > Alphaproteobacteria > Rhodospirillales > Rhodospirillaceae > Caenispirillum. Next base: position 4,655 of record JAEWWF010000127.1, on the reverse strand, counting down.
AGGGTTTTCGACATGCGGTAGAAGCCGATGGCCAGCACCGGCGCCACCAGGGTGAAACCGGCCGCCACCGGCAACAGCAGGAACGGACTGTCCAGCCGCGCCAGGCCGACGGCGATGACGTAGCCGGCCAGGGCGAAGATGGCGCCGTAGCCGGCGCTCGCCATGCCGCTGCGCACGAAATCGCGCCAGCCGCGGGACAGCCAGGAGAACACGTCGTCCGATCCAACGATACGGATACGGTCGGCGAAGGGAAGGTGCGCGCCGCCCACGGAGCCGTGGGGGTGGCTATGGGTCTGTTGGACGTCCATGTCGCTCTCCTCCGTCATGCTCGACGGCCGGATGCGATGGTGGTCAGCCCCTCTGGCTGGCATGGTCCCTGTCGGTTGCGCTCATACCTTAGCGGCGCGCAGGGTTATAGCTGATGGTAGGCGTAACGGCAGGGCTCTTCAAGGGGTGGTGAGAATATCGGACAGCGGCGTCGCCAGTGCCCAGCGCTCGGTGTCGTGCAGGGTGCGCAGGGTATGGGCAAGCTTGTCCCGCCACGGCCGCGACAGGTCCGACGGCAGATCGGCGGGCAGGCCGAGACCGAGGGCGTGGATGAGATCGCCAAGAGTGGTGGTGCGCAGGTCGCGGGCGACCACCCAGCGCTGACGGTCGGTGCGGGCGATCAGGCCGCAGGACTCCAGCGCCTCCATCACCTCGGTGAAGGCGGCCTCGGGCGCCCCGGTGGCGGCCAGGATGTGCAGGCGGCGGGCGCCCTGCGGCCCGGTACGCTGCTCCGCCAGCAGAAAGCCGATGACGTCCAGCGCCAGCACAAGGCGCGTGGTGGCTGGCGGTTGGCCGGCGATCTGCGCCCGCTGCAAGCGCCACTCGGGCAGCGCCGCCGTCACCACCGCCCCCAGCAGCACCACGCTCCAACTGGCATAGAGCCAGGTGAGGAATAGCGGCAGCGCCGCCAGCGCGCCGTAAAGGGTGAAGTAGTTGTGCGCCTGGGCGACATAGAGCACGAAGCCGAAGCGCAGGGCGGCGAACAGCAGCGCCGCCACGCCGGCGCCAACCAGCGCATCCTTCACCCTTACCCGCCGGTTGGGCACGGCGACGTACAGCAGCACGAAAGCCGTCGCGCTCAGCAGGTACGGCATCACATAGGCCACCGGCCCGCCCAGCCGATCGAGCAGCAGCCGCAGACCCATCTCATCATGGGCCTGGATCCAGGTGGAGAGGGAGAAGCTCGCGCCCACCAGCAACGGCCCCACCGTCAGCACGATCCAGTAGACCGCCAGCCGGGCCAGCGGCGGCCGGGCACGGGTGACGCGGAAAATATGGTTGAAGGCGTGTTCGATGGTGACCAACAGCAGGATGGCGATGAAGGCCAGCCCCGCCACGCCCATCAGCGTCAAGCCGGCGGACGCATCGACAAACCGCCCCACCGTATCCAGCACCTGCTGGCCGAAGCTCGGCACGAAGTTGAGGAAGATGAACTGCTCCAGCCACGCCCGCGCGCCCTCGAAGGCGGGCACGGCGGCCAGCATGGCGGCGCCGATGGCGAACATGGGAACGATGCCGATGAGCGACACATAGCCAAGATCGCCGGCCACCAGGAACACCTGATCGGCCACCGCCCGGCGACCGACATAGGCGATGAAGCCCGCCACACGCCGCGCGGCGGCCAGCGGCGGTGCGCGCCTATCCGCCTTCGCCGCATCGGCCATCCGACTTTGCCCCCGTGATGTCTTGGTGTAGGATGCCCCACCTTTCATCGGGTATCACCCCACAGGACCAAAAACGCAAGAGAGAACGCATGACCGCTTCCTCCTCCCTCATGGCGGGCAAGAAGGGCCTCATCATGGGCGTCGCCAACGACAAGTCGATCGCCTGGGCGATCGCCAAGGCGTGCCACGAAGCCGGGGCCGATCTGGCGTTCACCTACCAGGGTGATGCGCTGCTGAAGCGCGTCAAGCCGCTGGCCGAAAGCGTCGGATCGGACTTCGTTGTGCCCTGCGACGTCACCGATGCCGACAGCATGGACGCCACCTTCGCCGAGGTGGAAAAGCGCTGGGGCAAGCTCGACTTCGTGCTGCACGGCATCGCCTGGGCCGACAAGGACCAGCTCAAGGGCCGCTACGTCGACACCACCCTGGACAACTTCACCCGCAGCCTGCAAATCTCCTGCTTCTCGTTCACCGACGTGTGCCGCCGCGCCGCGCCGCTGATGACCGAGGGCGGCTCGCTGGTCACCCTCACCTATTATGGCGCCGAGCGCGTCATGCCCCACTACAACGTCATGGGCGTGGCGAAGGCCGCATTGGAAGCCAGCGTGCGCTACCTGGCCGTCGACCTGGGCGTCGACAACATCCGCGTCAACGCCATCTCGGCCGGTCCGATCAAGACCCTGGCCGCCTCCGGTATCGGTGATTTCCGCCAGATCCTGCGCTGGAACGAACTGAACGCCCCCATGCGCCGCAACGTGACGCTGGAGGACGTGGGCAAGTCCGGCCTTTACTTCCTGTCCGACCTCGCTTCCGGCGTGACCGGCGAGGTCCATCATGTCGACTGCGGTTACCACACCGTCGGCATGCTGGAAGTGGACAGCGCCCCGCAACTGGCCGAGATGCTGAGCCAGTTCAAGCCCCGCGACTGAAGCACGGTACCGCGCCGCGCCCTTGAAACACGGCGCGGCGCGCGGAGAAGGTTAGACATTCATGTCCGGTAACGGGTTTGGCACGCTGTTCCGCTTCACCACCTTCGGCGAGAGCCATGGCCCCGCCATCGGCTGCGTCGTCGATGGCGTGCCGCCGCGCATCCCGCTGACCGAGGCGGACATCCAGCCCTGGCTGGACAAGCGCCGCCCCGGCACCTCGCGCCACACCACCCAGCGGCGCGAGCCGGACGAGGTGCAGATCCTGTCCGGCGTGTTCGAGGGCCGGACCACCGGCACCTCCATCGGCCTGCTGATCCACAACACCGACCAGCGTTCCAAGGACTACGGCGAGATCGCCCGCCAGTTCCGCCCCGGCCATGCCGATGTCACCTACTGGCAGAAGTACGGCATCCGCGATTATCGCGGCGGCGGCCGATCGTCGGCGCGGGAAACCGCCATGCGGGTTGCCGCCGGTGCCATCGCCCGCAAGGTTCTCGATGCCCTGGTGCCGGGCGGCGTGGTGGTGCGTGGCGCCATGGTGCGGATGGGCCCCGATGCCATCGCCCGCGACCGCTGGGATTGGGCGCAGGTGGACGCCAACCCGTTCTTCTGCCCCGACGCCGAGGCGGCGGTCCGCTGGGAGGCGCATCTTGACGCCATCCGCAAGGCCGGCTCCTCCACCGGCGCGGTGGTGGAGGTGGAGGCGCTGAACGTGCCGCCGGGCCTGGGGGCGCCGGTCTACGACAAGCTCGACGCCGACCTCGCCAAAGCCTTCATGAGCATCAACGCGGTGAAGGGGGTCGAGATCGGCGACGGTTTCGCCACCGCCACCTATACCGGCGAGGACAACGCCGACGAGATGCGCATGGGGGCGGACGGGCGCATCGATTACCTGTCCAACCACGCCGGCGGCATCCTCGGCGGCCTGTCCACCGGGCAGCCGGTGGTGGCGCGCATGGCGATCAAGCCCACCTCCTCCATTCTCACCCCGCGCCGCAGCGTCGACATTGACGGCAACGAGGTCGAGGTCCGCACCAAGGGCCGCCACGACCCTTGCGTCGGCATCCGCGCCGTGCCAGTGGCGGAGGCGATGATGGCCTGCGTGCTGGCCGACCACCTGCTGCGCCACCGCGCCCAGTGCGGCGGTTAATGAACGCGGCGCAGTGCGGCGGCGCCTGACCGGCGGATCGGTCAAAAGAACCGGCGGCGCGGTCAAGACGCCGCCACCGGTTTCCGTCACAGTGGCCGCCGGTTCCCCCTGATCCAGAGCATCCCTCTCCATGTCCACCGCCACCGCCGTCATGGCCCGTTCCGCCCGCACCGGCATCCTGCTGGTCGCCCTCGCCTCGGTGCTGTGGGGCACCAGCAGCATCGCCGCCAAGACCCTCATGCTCCATGCCGACGCCACCCCGCTCGGGGTCGGCTTCTGGCGGCTGGCGCTGTCGGTGCCGCCGCTGCTGGTGCTCGGCTGGCTGACCCTCGGCCCCGGCCTGTTCCGGCTGTCCCGCAAGGCGGTGCCGCTGGTGGCGGTGACCGGCCTCGCCATGGCCTTCTATCAGGTGTTCTTCTACGCCGCCGTCGCCCGCGCCGGCGTCACTGTCACCAGCTTGGTCGCCCTATGCGGCGCGCCGGTGGTGGTGGCGGTGCTGTCGTCGGTGCTGCTGCGCGAGCCGCCCGGCCTCCGCACCCTGCTCGCCCTGGCGCTGGCGGTCGGCGGCACGGTGATGCTGGTCGGCATCCCCGACGGCGAGGCCGGAACGCAAGTGCTTCTCGGCGCCCTGCTGGCGAGCGGCGCCGCCGCCTCCTACGCCACGGTGGTGATCGCCGGCCGCTCCATGGCGGGCACCGTGCATCCCTATCAGACCATCATCATCGGCTTCGGCGGCGGAGCGGTCTGCCTGCTGCCGTTTGCCGCCATGGCCGGCATCGGCGTCAGTGACATCGCCATCGGCGTGCCGCTGCTGATCTACCTGGGCGTGGTGACCACCGGCCTGTCCTACATGCTGTTCTTCAC
>JAEWWF010000062.1 GCA_023396465.1 Pseudomonadota bacterium | reverse complement strand
GGTCCGCCGGAACGAGCGACTCCAGCGTCACCATCTCCAATTCCGTCTGCTGCGGGGTAGGCTTCTTGAGCATGCCCCCATTGAATCAAAGCCCCCGCAATCATGCGAGGGCTTTGTCAGCAATCTGTGGCCGCCGCTCCGCAAGGGGCGGCGGCCTTTCCCTTTTCAAGCGCGGCCGCCGCCGGTAAAACACCTGGGCGCGCAGGCCGTCGCTGCGGACGGGAACGGTGGCCTGCGGCGCGGCATTCCTCGGTCAGGCCCAACGGAGCTTCAGCATGGCGGACGGTCACACCAAGCCGGTTCTCGGCATCATCGGCGGCAGCGGCGTCTACGACATCGACGGCCTGACCAACACCCGCTGGGAAACGGTGGAGAGCCCCTTCGGCGCGCCGTCGGACCAGCTGTTGTTCGGCGACCTGGACGGCCAGCCGCTGGTGTTCCTGCCGCGCCACGGCCGTGGCCACCCGCGCCCGCCGTCGGAACTCAACTACCGCGCCAACATCGACGCCGTGAAGCGGGCCGGGGTGACCGAGATCCTGTCGGTGTCCGCCGTCGGCTCGCTGAAGGAGGAACTGGCGCCGGGTACCTTCGTCATCGTCGACCAGTTCATCGACCGCACCTTCGCGCGTCAGAAGAGCTTCTTCGGCACCGGCTGCGTCGCCCACGTCTCCATGGCCCATCCGGTGTGCGGCCGCCTTGGCGATGCCTGCGCGGCGGCGCTGACCGAGGCCGGCATTCCCCATGTCCGCGGCGGGACCTATCTGGTGATGGAAGGGCCGCAGTTCTCCACCAAGGCGGAGAGTGAGCTGTACCGTCAATGGGGCTGCGACGTCATCGGCATGACCAACATGCCCGAGGCCAAGCTCGCCCGCGAGGCGGAGATGTGTTACGCGACCGTCGCCATGGTCACCGACTACGATTGCTGGCACCCCGACCACGACGCGGTGACGGTGGAAGCGGTGATCAAGGTGCTGCTGGCCAATGCCGACAAGGCCCGCGCCCTGGTGAAGACCGCCGCGCCCAAGCTGCGCCACCGCGCCGACCCCTGTTCCCACGGCTGCCACACGGCGCTGGAACACGCCCTCATCACCGCGCCCGACGCGCGCGATCCCGCCGTGCTGGCGCAGCTTGACGCCGTCGCCGGCCGTCTGCTGAAGGCTTGAGGAGAGACACCGCATGAAGGTCCAGGGCACGCCCACCCGCACCATCTGGCCGAACGCCGACGGCAGTGTCGGGATCATCGACCAGACCAGGCTGCCGCACGCCTTCGTCCCCTGCACCCTGCGGTCCATGGACGACGCGGCGGCGGCGATCAAGGACATGCTGGTGCGCGGCGCCCCGCTGATCGGCGCCACGGCGGCCTACGGCATGGCGCTGGCGATGCGGGCCGATGCCTCCGACGCGGCGCTTCAGGCGGCCCATGACACCCTCCATGCCACCCGCCCGACGGCGGTGAACCTGCGCTGGGCGCTGGCCGACATGCTGCGCACCCTGCGGCCGCTGCCGCCGGCGGAGCGCGCCGCCGCCGCCTGGGCCCGCGCCGCCGTCCTGTGCGACGAGGACGTCGCCATCAACGAGGCCATCGGTGATCACGGCCTGGCGGTGTTCCAGAAGGCGTGGGAGAGGAAGGGGCGTCAGGGCCGGCTGGAGATCCTCACCCACTGCAACGCCGGCTGGCTGGCGACGGTGGACTGGGGCACGGCGCTGGCGCCGATCTACAAGGCGCACGATGCCGGCATTCCGGTGCATGTGTGGGTGGACGAAACCCGCCCGCGCAGCCAGGGCGCCAGCCTGACGGCGTGGGAACTGAACCAGCACGGCGTGCCGCACACGGTGATCGTCGACAACGTCGGTGGCCATCTGATGCAGCATGGCATGGTCGACCTGTGCATCGTCGGCACCGACCGCACCACGGCGACCGGCGACGTCTGCAACAAGATCGGCACCTACCTGAAGGCCCTGGCCGCCCACGACAACGGCGTGCCGTTCTACGTCGCGCTGCCGAGCCCCACCATCGACTGGTGTATCCGCGACGGCCTGAAGGAAATCCCCATCGAGGAACGGGCCGGCGAGGAAGTGTCGGTCATCACCGGCCGCACCGCCGACGGCGCCGTCGTGTCGGTGACCGTCACGCCGGAAGGCAGCCCGTGCGGCAACTGGGGCTTCGACGTCACCCCGGCCCGCTACGTCACCGCGCTGATCACCGAGCGCGGCGTCTGCGCCGCCACCGAGGACGGGCTCGCCGGCCTGTTCCCCGACCTCGCCGCCGCTGCCCGGGCGGCCGAGTAGGGGGACGCGGCCGCCATGCCCTACGTCAACGTGCAGATCACCAAGGGCGCCACCCGCGACCAGAAGAAGGCGCTGGTGGAGTCCATCACCGCCGCCCTGGTGGAGCACCTCGGCAAGCAGCCGGAGCACACCCACATCGTCATCCAGGAGATCGAGGAGGACGACTGGGGCTATGCCGGCATGCTGACGTCGGACTGGAAGCGCCAGCAGGCCGCCTCCGACTCCTGATCCCTTTCCCGCCTGCGACGGAACAGCCCGTGACCCTTCTCGCCCTGCGCAACCAGCTCGTCGACCTTGCCACCGGCCTCGCCCGCAAGGGGCTCAACCGCGGCACCGCCGGCAATGCGTCGCTGCGCATCGATGCCGACCGCTTCCTCGTCACCCCCTCGGGTGTCGAGCCGCACCTGCTGAAGCCGCAGGACATGGTGGCGATGGAGATGGATGGCCGCTTCTCCGGCGCCCGCCTTCCGTCCAGCGAGTGGCGCTTCCACCGCGACATCCTGGCGGCGCGGCCGGAGGTGGCTTGCGTCGTCCACACCCACGCGCCGTTCTGCACCACGCTGGCTTGTCTTGGCCTCGGCATCCCGGCCTTCCACTACATGGTGGCGGCGGCCGGCGGCGCCGATGTGCGCTGCGCCCCTTACGCCACCTTCGGCACCCAGGCCCTGTCCGACCACGCCCTGACGGCGCTGGAGGGGCGCAAGGCCTGCCTGCTCGCCCACCACGGCATGATCGCGGTCGGCGACACCCCGGCCCGCGCCCTGAAGCTGGCGGTGGAGCTGGAGGAACTGGCGGAACAATACTGGCGCATCCTGCAAATCACCCCCAAGCCGCCGCTGCTCGACGCCGCCGAGATGGAGCGGGTGCTGGAGAAGTTCCGCACCTACGGCCAGCCCCGCGCCGCCGATGCCGAGTCGATGGCCGAGTAGGGCCGACGGGCGGCGGGGAGGTGATCCCCTCTTATTCCAGGCTGCCTTGATCTGAAGCGATCAAGGCAGCGCCCTCAAGCGCCGGGCGGCCGCTCCTCGCGGCCTTGGCTCACGCCGCATGAGCGGCGGCGCGCGGTCGCGCTTGCCAAGCTGCCATGAGGTGCCCTCATGGCAGCTTGGTATCGGCCTGCACTACCGCCGCCGCTTCTTGGGTGGCTTCTGCATCTTCTGCGGCATGCCGCGACGGGTGGAGGGCGGGTTGGGGGCGGTGGGCAGTTCCAGTTCGCTCGCCTCCAGCCGCTTGATCTCGTCGCGCAGGCGGGCCGCTTCCTCGAACTCCAGGTCGGCGGCGGCGGCGATCATGCGCTTGCGCATGTCGTCGATGGTGGCCCGCAGGTTGTGGCCGACCATGTGCGGCATGTCCGGGTCGCCGGTGGAGACGGTGACGTAATCGTGCTCCGACACGTCCGACAGCACGTCGGAGATGCGCGCCTTCACCGACTCGGGCGTGATGCCGTGGGCGACGTTGTAGGCCTGCTGCTTCTCGCGCCGGCGGTTGGTTTCGTTGATGGCCCAGTCCAGGCTGTCGGTCATCTTGTCGGCATAGAGGATGACGCGGCCTTCCACGTTGCGGGCGGCGCGGCCGATGGTCTGGATGAGCGAGGTCTTGGAGCGCAGGAAGCCTTCCTTGTCGGCATCCAGGATGGCGACCAGGGCGCATTCGGGGATGTCGAGGCCCTCGCGCAGCAGGTTGATGCCGATGAGCACGTCGAAAGCGCCGAGTCGCAGGTCGCGGATGATCTCGATGCGCTCCAGCGTGTCGACGTCGGAGTGCATGTAGCGCACCCGCACCCCCTGTTCGGCCAGGTACTCGGTCAGGTCTTCGGCCATGCGCTTGGTGAGCGTGGTGACCAGCACCCGCTGGCCCTTGGCGGCGCACTGGCGCGCTTCATACAGCAGGTCGTCCACCTGCTTCTCCACCGGGCGGATGTGGCAGATGGGGTCGATCAGGCCGGTCGGGCGGATGACCTGTTCGGTGAACACGCCACCGGTCTGTTCCAGTTCCCACGGGC
>JAEWWF010000027.1 GCA_023396465.1 Pseudomonadota bacterium | reverse complement strand
CTGAAAGGTCGATATGTACGCTGGTATGCTTGGGAAAATAAGCTGGAGCGGGTGACGGGAATCGAACCCGCACAACCAGCTTGGAAGGCTGGGGCTCTACCATTGAGCTACACCCGCGAGCCCCGCTGTCTCCGACGCCGCCACCGCGGCGGGGAAATGGTGGAGGGGGTAGGATTCGAACCTACGTAGGCTGCTGCCGCCAGATTTACAGTCTGGTGCCTTTAACCACTCGGCCACCCCTCCATCGTCCGCCGTGCGCCGGGCGCCGTGACAACGGAGGCATTGAACTATTGGATCGGGCTTTCCTTGTCAACGAGAAAAAAAGCGTTTAGCCAACAAACTCTTGCTGCCGCTGTCGCGGCACCCGAACCGGCCCTGTCTGCGAAAGGATTCCCCATGCCCCCGCGCCCCGGCAAGCCTCCCCACAAGGGCTCCCGCAAGGATACTCCCCGCCCCGGCGGCGCCCCCCGTGCCCGCCGCGATGGCGGCGGCGAGGGCTGGCTTTACGGCCGCCATCCGGTGGAAGCGGCGCTCGCCAACCCCGCCCGCGTCATCCGAGAGGTGATGGGCACCGCCGAGGCGCTGGCCGAGGTCGCCGCGCTGCTTGATGCCCGCGACGAGGTGCCGGTGGTTACGGCGGTGGACCGCGCCCGCCTCGACGACCTGCTGCCGTCCGGTGCCGTCCACCAGGGGCTGGCGCTGAAGGCCGATCCGCTGCCGGCGGCGACGCTGGACGACGTGGTGCGGCTGGGCGAGGCGCAGGAGAACTGCGTCGTGCTGGCGCTCGATCAGGTCACGGACCCCCACAACGTCGGCGCCATCCTGCGCTCGGCGGCGGCCTTCGGGGCGGCGGCGGTGCTGACCCAGGACCGCCACGCGCCGGAGGAAACCGCCGCCCTCGCCAAGGCCGCCTCCGGCGCCCTGGAGCGGGTGCCGTTGGTGCGGGTCGGCAATCTCAAGCAGGCGCTCGACCGCCTGAAGGACGCCGGCTGGTGGACGGCCGGCCTCGCCGCCGACGCGCCGCGGACGCTGGCGGCGGCCAAGCTGTCGGGGCGGATCGTGCTGGTGCTGGGCAGCGAAGGCACCGGCATGCGCCGCCTGACGCGGGAAGCCTGCGACCACCTCGCCCGCCTGCCCATGACCGGCGCCATGGAAAGCCTGAATGTCAGCAACGCCGCCGCCGTGGCGCTCTATGAGCTGCGGCGGACGGCGCTGGAGGGCCTCGGGTGACTGGCGTATAACCCGGCGATCCCCCTTCCGCGCTGGAGGGGGGACAAGTCCTGTTCGTTCCCCCTTGCGGAGCCCCATGATGGCGACCGGCCTTCTCGCCCTGCTTGATGATGTCGCGATGCTTGCCAAGGTCGCCGCCGCCGGCGTCGATGACGCCGTCGCCCAGGCGGGCCGCGCCGGGGTCAAGACCCTCGGCATCGTCGTCGATGACGCGGCGGTGACGCCGCGCTATGTGGTCGGCCTGTCCCCGGCGCGGGAACTGCCGATCATCGCCAAGATCACCGTCGGATCCCTGCGCAACAAGCTGCTGATCCTGCTGCCGATCGCGCTGCTGCTCAGCGCCTTCGCGCCGTGGGCGGTGATGCCGCTGCTGATGGCGGGCGGGCTCTACCTCTGTTTCGAAGGCGCGGAGAAGGTATGGGAGGCCGTCGGCGGCGGCCATGGGCACGACGATGGCGATGGCCCCGGCGCCGAGGAAACGGCGGCGGCGCTGGAAGCACGGGTGGTGCACGGCGCCATCCGCACCGATTTCATCCTGTCGGCCGAAATCATGGCCATGAGTCTGGCCGTGGTCGCCGAGGAAACGACCTCCTACTGGTCGCAGGCGGCGGTGCTCGCCCTGGTCGGCATCGGCATCACGCTGCTGGTCTACGGCGTCGTGGCGATCATCGTGAAGGCCGACGACGTGGGCCTGCATCTGGCGGATCGGGGCGGCGCCGTCGCCCCGATCGGCCGCCTGCTGGTGACGGGCATGCCCAAGCTGCTCAAGGGCCTCAGCGTCGTCGGCACGGCGGCCATGCTATGGGTCGGCGGCGGCATCCTGATCCACGGCCTGGCCTCCTTCGGCCTGACCGGCATCGAACATGCCGTCCATGATCTCACCGATGGCGCCGCCTCCCGCCTGGGCAATGGCACCGCCTCGGCGGTGGGGGCCTGGACGGTCGGCGCCGCTGCCTTCGGCCTGTTCGGCGTGGCCATCGGCGCCGCCCTCATCCCCGCCGTCACCCTTGGCGGCCGGCTGTTCCGCAAGGGCTGACCGCTCAGGCGGCGATCAGCTCGAACCGGTCCACGTCCACCAGCCCCTTGTCGGTGATCTTCAGGTGGGGGATCACCGGCAGCGGCAGGAAGGCCAGTTGCAGGAAGGGTTCCGGCAGCGGGCAGCCCATGGCGCGGACCGCTGCCCGCAGGCCCTCCAGGCGCTCGCGTACCCGCTCGAAGGGGTCGAGGCTCATCAGCCCGGCCATGGGCAGCGGCAGGTCAGCCAAAACCCGGCCGTCCTGCACGGCGACGAAGCCACCGCCCAGTTCGATCAGCCGGTTGACCGCCACCGCCATGTCGGTGTCGGAGGCGCCGACGACGCAGACGTTATGGCTGTCGTGGCCGACCGAGGACGCCAGCGCCCCCGACCGCAAGCCGAAGCCCTTCACGAAGCCGCGCCCGATGTTGGTGTTCACCCCGTGACGGGCGAGCACGCAGACCTTCAGGATATCGCGGGCCGGATCGGCGTGGCGCAGGCCGTCGCGGTAGGGCAACGACTCGCGCAGATGCTCGGTGACGATGCGCCCGGCGGCGATGCCGATGACCGGGCCGGTGGGGCCGCTGGCCGGGGCGGCGAAGGCCGCCGCCGTCACCGGCGCCAGCTTGACGCTGTCCAGCCCGACCGGATCGGGCGCCCGGCGGCCGGCGAACAGGTCGGGCGTCACCACCCGCCCGGCCGAGATCACCCCCTGCACGTCACAGGCTTCCAAGTCGCCCAGCAGCACGATATCGGCCCGCTTGCCGGGCGCGATCAGGCCACGGTCGGTAAGGCCGAAGCCCATGGCCGCCGACCAGGTGGCGGCGCGGTAGACGTGGGCCAAGGGCGCCCCGCCGGCGATGGCCTTGCGGATGACGTGGTCGAGATGGCCTTCCTCGGCGATGTCGAGCGGATTGCGGTCATCGGTGCAGAAGCCGCAGAAGCTGGAGGTTTCCGCCGTCAGGGCCGGCAGCAGTGCCTCCACGTCCTTGCTGACGGTGCCTTCGCGGATGAGCAGCTGCATGCCCTTGCGCAGCTTCTCCATGGCCTCGTCGTAGCTGGTGGTCTCGTGGCAGTTCTTCACACCGCAGGCCAGATACGCATTGAGATCATGCCCCGACAGCAGCGGCGCGTGGCCGTCGATGTGGCCGCCTTGGAAAGCGGCGAGCTTCTCCAGCACCTCCGGGTCCTTGTGCAGCACGCCGGGCACGTTCATGAACTCGGCCAGCCCGATGACCTTGGGATGGTGGCGGTAGGGCAGCAGGTCCGCCGCCGTCAGCCGCGCCGCCGCCGTTTCCAGGGCGGTGGCCGGCACGCAGGACGACAGCTGCACCCGCAGGTCGAGCGCCGTCGCCTCCGCCGCCGTGGTGAAATAGTCCAGGCCGGTGCGGCCGAGCACGTTGCACATCTCGTGCGGATCGCAGATGGCGGTGGTGGTGCCGCGCGGCAGGACGCAACGGTCGAACTCCAACGGCGACACCAGCGTCGACTCGCAATGGACGTGGGTATCGATGAAACCGGGCACGCAGACCAGATCGCGGCCGTCGATCTCCCGTCGGCCGCGATAGGTGTCGTAAGTGCCAACGATGCGGTCGCCGCAGACGGCGATGTCACCCCGCGCCACCTCCCCTGTCACCACGTTGAGGAAACGGGTGTCGCGGATGACCAGATCGGCCTCCTGCCGGCCCAGGGCTTGGTCGATGCAGCGACCGAGAAAGCCGGCGGCGTCGGGGATGGGGGTGGTGGGCGGCGCCATGCGGACGGTCTCCGGACGAGGGATGCACCCGTTTAACATGAGGTGCCAGCGTCCCGGACGGAAGCCCGAACGGCCGGCTCAGGCAAGGACGCCGGCGATGACCAGCACCACCACCACCGCCACGACCGCCATCATGATCATGCGCAGCGGCGTGCTCTTCTGACCACCGCCAGGAGCACCGAGGCCGCTGACCGCATCGGTGGCGCGCGTGGTGGTGCCGGTGGTGGTCGACGGGCGCCCCATGTCAGGATGCGGCTTGCTCTCTTTCGGCGCGATGGGCGGGTCGTCGGCGGTGGGGTGATTGGGGCGCTCGGCCATGGCGGCGTCTCCCTATGCGGTTGAACAACGTCTTTCCCGTTCCAACGCACCACGACCGGAGGAGGTGTCCCGGCATCGCGCCCGAACGGACAACCACGCCAGGAGGCGCAGATTTCGCCAAAAGTTTTCGCTACAGTGGAAATATCGAATCATTCCAAATAGGCACGACGTCCAATGCTCCATATCCTTACCCTCGGGCGGCCCACCTCGGCGCAACGTCCCGTGGCGGCCGTCCTCCAGGGCCGGAACGACATCCAGTTGTCGTCTGTCGACACGGAGATGGGGGCACGGATGGCGGCCGCCGATGTGGTGATCCTGTGGGGGCCTTCGACGGAGCAGATGGCCGCGGCCAGTGCCTTGCGGTCCGCCGCGGGACTGAGCACGGCAAGGGGGCCGGCAATGCTCATCGCGGCGCTCGACGGCGATGACGATACGACGGCGGAAGCCTTGCTGGCGGCGGGCGTGACGGACGTGCTTCGCCCTGGCCTGACGCCGGCGGAGGTGACGGCAAGGCTATCGCTGGTTCTCGCCGTGCGAACGGCGGAGTTGGAAAGGCGGCGGGAGGCGGTGCTCGACCCCGTCACCGGCGCCCTGTTGCGCCGCGCCTTCCTCACCCGCGCCAGCGAGGAGGTCGAGCGCGCCCGCCGCTACAGCCACGGCCTCAGCCTGCTGGTGATTGGCGTCGATAATCTGACCGCCCCTGCGGATGGGGACGACGATGCCATCCTGTCCCAGCTCGCCATCACCTGCACCAGCGTGCTGCGCGAGCCCGACCTGATCGGCCGTCTCGGCCATGGTGAACTCGCCGTGTTGCTTCCCTCCACCGCCGCCGCCGGGGCACTGGCCCTGGCGGAACGACTGCGGGCCGCATTGGCGGCTGCGGCCGGGAGCGGGGCGCCGGCCTTCACTGTCTGCATCGGCGGGGCCGAGTGCGGCACCGATTCGGTGGAGCAGTTGCTGGGCCGGGCGGAAAAGGCGCTGCTGGCCGCGCGTCGGCAAGGACCGGACCATGTGATGCTGGCGGTGGGGCGCTGACCGCCCCCGTCTCTCCACCACCCGCACTATCCCGAGGGAAAAGTTAGGCCCCCGCCGCCTTCTGCGATCGGGGGCTTGGGAATCGCCACTCTGCGGCCAAAGGGGAAGGCAGGAGCGCGGATCAAGCGCCACATCGACCTTCCGCCGCCTTCGGCTACATCTGCGGTTCCACCCGCACATGGGCGAGACCGTCGTCCCGCATGGCCAACATCCTGGCGGCGCGTTCGGACAGGTCGATGATCCGGTCGCCGTGGAAAGGTCCACGGTCGTTGATGCGCACCACGACCTCGCGGCCGTTTTGCAGGTTGACCACTTTCGCTTCCGTGCCAAGCGGCAGGGTCGGATGTGCCGCGGTCAAGGCGCCGGGGCGGAAGGGTTCGCCGCTCGCCGTGATGCTGCCGGCGAACTCCGACCCGTACCACGACGCGACACCCACCTCGAAACTCTCTTCCGGGTCCTGCGCCAGGGCTGGCGAGGCCAGGGCAAAACCCGCCGCGATCAGCGCGGCGACCGGGATGCGTGACATCCGGCTCACACGATGGTCCTCCGTTGCCTGAACGACGCGCCACAAACGGCGCCTGGAGGAGATAGTTCCACAATCGTGGCACCAAAAGGGCGCTTTCGCCGGCGTTGTTGCCGATTTGTCACGGAAACACCGATCCTTATCATGCCCCTCTTCGATGACAGGTGAAGAAACCAAAGGAGTCTCAGTCACTTGGAGGTGGGCGTAAAAAATCGCCCGCCGGCACCCTCGAAACGAGCATTTTCACCACTGCAATGCCCGAAGCTGCGAATCGGCGAGACGGTCGCCCGACGAAGCACCTCCGATCATACGTTGAAGTACTTGGCCTGCGGGTGGTGGCAGACCAGGGCGGAGGTGGATTGTTCCGGGTGGAGCTGGCCTTCGTCGGCCATCACCACCCCGATGCGCTCCGCCCCCAGCAGGGCCAGCAGCTTTTCCTGGTCGAACAGGTTCGGGCAGGCCGGGTAGCCGAAGCTGTAGCGGCTGCCACGGTATTCCTGCTTCAGCAGCCGTTCGATGTCGCGGCCTTCCTCGCTGGCGAAGCCCAGTTCGGCGCGGATGCGCTTGTGGGTGTACTCAGCCAGCGCCTCGGCCATCTCCACCGACAGGCCGTGCAGGTAGAGGTAGTCCTGGTAGCGGTTGTCGGCGAACCAGTCCCGGGCGATGTCTGACGCCTGCTGGCCCATGGTGACGATCTGGAAGCCGACCACGTCGCGCTCGCCCGACTCCACGTCGCGGAAGAAGTCGGCGATGCAGATGCCGTCCTCGGCGTTCTGACGCGGGAACTCGAAGCGGGTCAGTTCCGTCTCGCCATCCTGGTCGAAGACGATGAGCGTGTTCTCGTGCGAGGCCGCCTTCCAGTAGCCGTAGATGGCCTGCGGGCGGAGGATCTTCTCCGCCTCGCACTGGGCGACCAGACGGGCGAGGATGGGGCGGACTTCCTGGTCGGCCCACTTCTTCCAGTCGGCCAGCGAGCGGCCGGACTTCTTGAAGCCCCACTGGAACTGGAACAGCATGGTCTCCGACAGGTAGGGCACCAGCGCCTTGACCGGCACGTTCTCAACCACCTGGGCACCCCAGAACGGCGGCATCGGCACCGGCGCGTTGGCCGCCAGTTCACGGCGGCGCAGTTTCACCGCCTCCCAGTCCACCGGGCGATGCACCTGCTTGGCCGCTTCCGCCGCCACCTTGGCCGGATTGCGGCTGGCGGGCTTGGCGGCGCGCTTGGCCTGCGCCTCCTGCAACACCGTGTCGAACTGGCCGTCGGCGATGCGGGCCATCAGGTTCAGCCCGTCGAAGGCATCGCGGGCATAGGCCACACGCTTGGCGCCATACGCACTCACACAGTCGGTCTCGACGTAGTTGCGGGTCAGCGCCGCGCCGCCGAGGATGACCGGCAGGTCGAGGCCCTCGCGGGTCATTTCCTCCAGGTTCTCGCGCATGATGACGGTGGACTTCACCAGCAGGCCCGACATGCCGACGGCGTCGGCCCGGTGTTCCTTCGCCGCCGAGATGATGGTGGCGATGGGCTGCTTGATGCCCAGGTTGACAACGCGATAGCCGTTGTTGGTCAGGATGATGTCGACCAGATTCTTGCCGATGTCATGGACGTCGCCCTTCACGGTCGCCAGCACGATGGTGCCCTTGGCCTGGCCTTCCGCCTTTTCCATGTGCGGCTCCAGCCACGCCACGGCGGTCTTCATGGTTTCCGCCGATTGCAGCACGAAGGGCAGCTGCATCTGGCCGGAGCCGAACAGCTCCCCCACCACCTTCATGCCGTCGAGCAGCAGGGAGTTGATGATCTCCAGCGGCGGATAGGTCTTCATGGCCTCGGCGAGGTCGTCCTCCAGCCCCTGGCGGTCGCCGTCGACGATGCGCTGCTTCAGGCGCTCCTCCACCGTTTCCGGCCGGGTCTTGACGGCGGTGGCGACGGTGCGGTCCTTGAACAGGTCGATGAAGGCGTGCAGCGGGTCATGGCCCTCGGCCCGGCGGTCGAAGATCAGGTCTTCGGCGGCCTTCACTTCCTCGGCCGGGATCTTGTGCAGCGGCATGATCTTGGAGACATGCACGATGGCGCCGGTCATGCCGCGCTTCACCGCATGGTCGAGGAATACCGAGTTGAGCACATGCCGCCCCGCCGGCTTCAGGCCGAAGGAGATGTTGGAGAGGCCAAGGATGATCTGGCACTCGGGCAGGTCGGTGGCGATGCGCTCGATGGCGTCCAGCGTCTCCAGGCCCAGGCGGCGGTCGTCGTCGTTGCCGGTGCAGATGGTGAAGGTGAGCGGGTCGAACATCAGGTCCGACGCCGGCAGGCCGTGGGTGTTGACGGCGAAATCATACAGCCGCTTGGCGATGGCGAGCTTGGCCTCGGCGGTCTTGGCCATGCCCTCTTCATCGATGGTCAGCGCGATGACGGCGGCACCGTACTTGCGGGCCAGTTGCAGGCGCTCGGCGGCCTGATGCTCGCCATCCTCGAAGTTGATGGAGTTGATGATCGCCTTGCCACCGTAAAGCTTCAGCGCTGCCTCGATCACCGGCGTTTCCGTCGAGTCGATGACCAGCGGCGCGTTCACCGACCCCCGCATGCGGGTGATGACGTTGGTCATGTCGGAGATTTCATCACGGCCGACGAAGGCGGTGCAGACGTCCAGCGTGTGGCTGCCTTCCTTCACCTGTTCGCGGCCCATGGCGACGGTGCCGTCCCAGTCCTCGGCGTCCTGCAACTCGCGGAACTTCTTCGAGCCGTTGGCATTGCAGCGTTCACCGATGGACAGGAAGGCGTTTTCCTGCCGCAGGTCGACGCGGCCATAGAGCGACGCCACCCCCGGCACCCAGTGGACGGAGCGGCGCACCACCGGCGGGCGGGCGCCCTGCCCCATCTCGGTCAGCATGGCGTCCACCGCCGCCGTGTGCTCGGGGGTCGAGCCGCAGCAGGAGCCGACCATGTTCACCCCGTCCTCCAGGATGAAGCGGCGGTGCCAGTCGGCCAGTTCCTTCGGCGTCAGCGGATAATAGGTCTGGCCGTTGCGCAGCTCCGGCAGGCCGGCGTTGGGTTGCAGGGTGATGGCGCGCGGCCAGTTTTCCGCCAGCCAGCGCACATGCTCCGCCATTTCCTGCGGCCCGGTGGCGCAGTTGAGGCCAAGGCTGTCGACGCCCAGGCTTTCCATGATGGTGGCGGCGGCGGCGATGTCGGTGCCGACCAGCAGGGTGCTGGTGGTCTCGACGGTCACCTGCACCAGGATCGGCATGGCGACGCCATGCTTGGCGCGGGCGATCTTGCTGCCGTTGACGGCGGCCTTAACCTGCAACGGGTCCTGGCAGGTCTCGATGAGGATGGCGTCGCAGCCGCCGGCGATCAGCCCGTCGGCCTGCACGGCGAAGGCGGCTTCCAGGCGGTCGTAGTCGATATGGCCGAGGCTCGGCAACTTGGTGCCCGGCCCGATGGCGCCCAGCACGAAGCGGCGGCGGCCGTCGGCGAACTGGTCCGCCGCCTCGCGGGCGATCTCCACCGACCGCTTGTTCAGGTCGAAGGCTTCGTCGGAGAGGTCGAACTCGCCGAGCGTGATGGGGCTGCCGCCGAAGGTGTTGGTCTCGACGCAATCGGCCCCGGCGGCGAAATAGCGGGCGTGGATCTCGCGGATCACGTCGGGGCGCGAGCGGGTGAGGATCTCGGTGCAGTTCTCGCGGCCCATGAAGTCGCCGTCCACCGTCAGGCTCATGGCCTGCACCAGCGAGCCCATGCCGCCGTCGCACAGCAGCACGCGGTGGTTCAGGTGGTCGAGAAAGTCGGTCATGGCGGCGATACCCTGCTGGCGGTCGGAACGGAGCGGAACGGACGAGTCGGGACGGATCAGGCGGAGGCGGAGGCGGCGGCGTCGGGCGCGGCGGCGGCCTTGGCGCGCACGCCGAGCACATGGCAG
The DNA here is from genome assembly GCA_023396465.1 of Pseudomonadota bacterium. Classification (GTDB taxonomy): domain Bacteria; phylum Pseudomonadota; class Alphaproteobacteria; order Rhodospirillales; family Rhodospirillaceae; genus Caenispirillum. The sequence goes on along the minus strand of JAEWWF010000027.1, from coordinate 5,310 downwards.
ATGGCGTAGGTAAGGTCGGCGCGGTTCAGGGTGTAGAAGTGGAACTCCTTCACCCCGTTGGCGGCGAGCGAGCGGCAGGTTTCGATGGCGAGCGTGGCGGCGATCAGCTTGCGCGTTTCGGGGTCGGCGTCCAGGCCGTCGAACAGGCCGTGCATCCAGGCCGGAATGCCGGCCCCGCAGGCGGCGGAGAACTTGCAGACGGTGGCGAAGTTGGTCACCGGCAGGATGCCCGGCACCAGCGGCACCGCGATGCCGGCCGCCGCCACCCGGTCGCGGAAGCGCAGGAAGTCTTCCGGGTTGAAGAAGTACTGGGTGATGGCGCGGCTGGCGCCGGCATCCACCTTGCGCTTCAGGTTCTCCAGGTCGGCATCGGCCGACAGCGCCTCCGGGTGGGTTTCCGGGTAAGCGGCGACGGAGACCTCGAAATCGGCCACCTTCTTCAGCCCCGCCACCAGATCGGCGGCATAGGCATAGCCGCCGGGATGCGGCGTGTAGCCGCCGCTGCCTTCCGGCGCATCGCCGCGCAGGGCGACGATATGACGGATGCCCGACTCCCAGTAATGCCGCGCCACCGCGTCCACTTCCTCCCGCGTCGCGCCGACGCAGGTAAGGTGCGCCGCCGGTTCCAGGTGGGTCTTCTGGCGGATGGCGACCAGGGTGTCGTGGGTGCGTTCCCGCGTCGAGCCGCCGGCGCCGTAGGTGACCGACACGAACTTGGGATGCAGCGGCGCCAGCCGCTCCACGCAGGCCCACAGGCTGTCCTGCATCTTCTCGGTCTTCGGCGGGAAGAACTCGAAGCTGATGTCGAACGGCCCGTCGCAGGGGGCGGCGATGGGCAGGCCGGCGCGCAGGGCGGCGAGGGTGTGGTCGGCGCGCAGGGCGGCGAGGGTGTGGTCGGCGGCGGTGGTCACGGGGTGGTCTCCTCGGCAACGGCGGTCGGCAGCGGCGGCGGCGCGGATTCGGGGCGGTCGGCGGGCTTGTCGGCCAGCCACAGGGTGACGGTGAGCGGCGAGCCCGGCAGATGCTCCACCCGGCGCGGCGTCAGGCCGGCGGCGGCGCACCAGTCGAACACCTCCTTGTCGGCGAAGCCGAGTCGGCGGTGGCTGTGGGCCTCGCGCAGCTCTTCCAGGGCATGGGGGGCGAAATCCACCACCACCAGCCGGCCGCCGGGGCGCAGCACGCGGGCGGCCTCGGCCAGCGCCTCGGCGGGGCGTTCGGCGAAGTGCAGCACCTGATGGACGATCAGGCTGTCGACGGCGGCATCGGGCACCGGCAGCTGATACATGTCGCCCTGCCGCACCATGCAGTTGGCGAGGCCGGCGCGGTCCAGGTTCATGCGGGCGACGGCCAGCATCTCGCGCGAGCGGTCGATGCCGATGGCGCGCTCCACATGCGGGCCGTAGAGCGCCAGCATGCGGCCGGTGCCGGTGCCGACGTCCAGCAGTTCCCCCGCCGACTCGGGCGGCAGCAGGGCGAGCAGGCGGCGCTCCACCTCGGCATCGTCGACGTGCAGTGACCGGATGCGGTCCCATTCCTCGGCGTTGCGGCTGAAGTAGGCGGCGGCCTCGGCATCACGCTCGGCCCGCAGGGCGCCCAGGCGCTGAAGGTCGAGCGCCAGCACCGGGTCGTCGGGGTCGAGCAGCGGTACGATGGCCCGCGCCAGGGCGGCACCGGGGCCGTCGTAGGCAAGGCGGTAGAGTACCCAGGCGCCTTCACGGAAACGCTCCAGCAGGCCCGCTTCTTCCATCACCTTCAGATGACGCGAGACGCGCGGCTGGCTCTGGCCGAGGATACGGGTGACGTCGGTGACCGTCAGTTCGCCACGGGCGCACAGGGCCAGCAGCCGCAGGCGGGTTTCCTCCCCCGCCCCGCGCAACCCGGCCAGTACCGATTCCAGCGTTCCCGCCACCCTGCCTCTCCCAGCCTGCCCGGAAAGCACCACCCGCGGGCGCCCAGCCTCTCGGATCATGATATAAAGATATCTTTATATCTTGTCCAGAACCATTCCACGGCGCCGCGAACCGCCTCCTTTCCGCAGTGCGGCAAATCTGCAACAGGGTGTCACCCGGCACGCACAAGATCTTGACGACACCTGGAAAACACGGTTGTCCTGTGGTAGGTGCATAAAAGGAGAGCGTCTGCGCCAAAAGGGCGTCGACGTCGGGGGGATCTGCCACGGGGCACCGCGTGCGGGGGCTTGACGGCTCGCGCCGGGCGATCCGGGATCGACATGAAAGCTGGACCGGTATGACAAGCACCGCCAAGACCATCGCCTGCGCCGCCTTTGCCCTCACTCTGACGGCCTGCGCCTCGCAGCCGCAGACCGGCTCACAGGCCGTGGCCGATCCGATCGAGCCGTTCAACCGCGCCATGTATCAGGTTCACGACGTGCTCGATCAGGCCGTCATCCGGCCGGCCGCCTGGACTTACAAGACGGTGCTGCCGAACCAGTTCCAATACTACGTTCACAGCTTCCTGACCAACCTCGGCGAGCCCATCGTCTTCCTGAACAACGTGCTTCAGGGCGAGGGCGAGCGCGCCTTCAACACCTTCATGCGCTTCACGCTGAACTCCACCTTCGGCCTGGCGGGCATGCTCGACTTCGCCGGCGAGGCGGGCTTCCCGGCGGAGACCGAGGACTTCGGCCAGACGCTGGCGGTGTGGGGCGTGGATGACGGCGCCTACCTGTTCCTGCCGCTGATCGGTCCGACCAACGCCCGTGATCTGACCGGCCGCGTGGTTGACGCCTTCCTCGATCCGTTCAACCACATCGCCCGCGCCCATGACGCCGAAGGCTTCCTCTACGGCCGCCCGGTGGTCGCCGGCATCGACCGCCGCGCCCGCCTGATGCCGACTTACGACGACATGCGTGCCAGTTCGGTCGACTTCTACGCCACCCTGCGCAGCGCTTACGCCCAGAACCGGGCGGCGCAGATTCGCAACCAGGCGTCGGGCGACATACAGCTGGATTACGACTTCGACATGCCGGACGCCGAGGAGGCCCCGGCCACCGCACCGGCCAACTGAGGTCGACGGTCATTGCCGCCGCGCCGGCCAGCTTGGCCCGGCGGCCGTTGCCGAGTGAGGCATCCGGTCACGGCTGCCATGCGTAGACTGTGACCGGACACCACCAACAGGGTAGACACATGATCCGCCGTATCCTTGCGCCGCTGTTCGTTGCCGCGACCCTGGCGGTCGCGCCCGTGGCCGCGCACGCCGAGATCGCGCCCGACCAGGCGAAAGCGTTCATCTCCTCCATAGCCGACCGTGGCATCAATCACGTTCTCGCCGCCGACGTGCCGGAGGAGGAGCGCACCCGCCGCTTCCGCGACATGTTCATCGAGATATTCGATGTCGACACCACCGCCCGGTTCGTGCTGGCCCGCCACTGGCGTGCGGCGACGGCGGAGGAACAGCAGGAATTCAAGCAGCTGTTCCGTGACTACAACGTGCTGATCTGGGCGCAGCGGTTCGACGAATACAACGGCCAGCGCCTGGACGTGACCGGCACCCAGCCCGATGGCGACGCCGGCATTTTCGTCGAGTCGCGGGTTGTGGCCCCGACCGGTGGCCAGCCGGTGACCATCATCTGGCGCCTGCGCGACCGCGGCGGCCAGCCGCAGGTCATCGACATCGTGGTCGAAGGCGTCTCCATGGCGCTGACCTATCGCTCGGAATACGACTCGGTCGTCTCCCGCTCCGGCGTCAGCGGCCTGAACCAATTGCTGCGCCAGAAGGTGCAGGAACTGGGCGGCCAGTAATGCCTCGCTGCAATGGGGCGCCCCATTGCAGCTTGCCGAGCGCGACGGCCCACTGCCTGAGGGCGCTGCCCTGATGGGTTCCGAGGCAGCCCGCCCTTTTACCGATTGCTGTGGCGGCGGACATCCACCCGCCGCGCCGCCTGCCCCGGCAGCGTCAGCACACTGTCGCGGCGGGGCGCGGCGGCGATGACCCGGCCGGCCCGCACCACCGCCAGCCGCTCCGACCGCAGGCGCAGGGCCTCCACCGGGTCGGCGGCCTGAAGCAGCACGAAATCAGCGCGGCAGCCCGGCGCCAGACCGTAGCCCTCCAGCCCCAGCAGACGGGCCGGGTTCACCGTCACCGCGTCGAAACAGGCGCGCATCGCCTCCACCCCGGTCATCTGGGCGACGTGCAGGCCCATGCTCGCCACCTCCAGCATGTCGGCGGAGCCGAGGCCGTACCACGGATCCATGACGCAGTCGTGGCCGAAGGCGACCGTCAGCCCGGCCGCCATCAGTTCCGGCACCCGCGTCATGCCGCGCCGTTTGGGATAGGTGTCGTGACGGCCCTGCAAGGTGATGTTGATGAGCGGGTTGGCGATCACCCCCAGGTCCGCCTCCGCCATCAGCGGGATCAGCTTGCTGACGTAGTAATTGTCCATGCCGTGCATCGACGTCAGGTGCGAGCCGGTCACCCGCCCCTGGAGACCGAGGCGCACCGCCTCCGCCGCCAGGGTTTCCACATGGCGGGAGAGCGGGTCGTCGCTTTCATCGCAATGCATGTCCACCGGCAGGCCACGCGCGGCGGCGATCTCGCACAGCCGCCGCACGCTGGCGGCGCCGTCGGCCATGGTGCGCTCGAAGTGGGGGATGCCGCCCACCACCTCCACCCCCAGGTCCAGCGCCCGCAGCAGCTGCGCCTCGGCACCGGGGCAGCGCAGCAGGCCATCCTGCGGGAAGGCCACCAGTTGCAGGTCGAGCCAGGGCGCCACCTGCCGCTTCACTGTAAGCAACGCCTCCACCGCCAACAGGCGCGGGTCGCAGACGTCGACATGGCTGCGGATGGCGAGCAGCCCGCGCGCCACCGCCCAGTCGCAATACTCCAGGGCGCGGGCGGCGATGGCCTCCGCCGTCAGGTCGGGCTTCAGTTCCCCCCACAGGGCGATGCCCTCCAGCAGCGTGCCGGAGCGGTTTACTCGCGGCAGGCCGTGGGAAAGGGTGGAGTCCATGTGGAAGTGGGCATCGACGAAAGGCGGTGTCACCAGCTGGCCGGCGGCGTCGATCTCCTGCGCCGCCTCGGCCGCCACCGCCGGCCGCACCTCGGCGATGCGGCCGGCGGTGACGACGATGTCGTGGCCGCGTCGGCCGTCGGGCAGGGTGGCGTTGCGGACGATCAGGTCGGGCGCGGGCATGGCGGTCTCCGTGGCGGGCGGCGGGCGCGGTCTCGGCCCTGCCAGCCTACACCAGGTCAGGGCGCCGCCGCGCGGTTCTCCCGCCCCTGGAAGCGGGCAGCGGCGCGCAGCCAGTCGTGCGGGCCGGTGCCGCGCGCCAGGTCGCCGGAGGCCAGGGC
>JAEWWF010000411.1 GCA_023396465.1 Pseudomonadota bacterium | reverse complement strand
GCCCTGACCGGCCTGCTGCTGACGGCCCGCGTCGGCTCCGGCCAGGCAAACCTCGGCGGCCTTGACCTGACGCTGCAAAGCATCGCCGCCGCCGTCATCGCCAGCACCAGCCTGCGGGGCGGCGTCGGGCGGGTGGAGCGGGTGGCGGTCGCGGCGGTGTTCCTCGCCATCGTCACCAACGCCATGAACCTGCTGCGGGTGGACAGCAAGCTGCAACTCATCGTGCTGGGGGTGGTGCTGGTCGCCGCCGTCGCCATCGACGAACTCGCCAAGCGGAGGCAGATCCGTGACTGAGACCCCGCTCCCTCCCGCCGCATCACTGGCCGCAACCGTGCAGGCCGGCGGCGGCCTGCTGCGGCGCCTCGGCCTGCCGGCGGCCCTGGTGGTCATGATCGCCGCCTTCGCGGTGGCCGAACCGCGCATGCTCACCGGCGGCAACCTGCTCAACGTGGTCGAACAGGCGAGTTACCTGACGCTGTTCGCCCTGGCCCAGGTGGTGGTGCTGCTGACGCGCGGCTTCGACCTGTCGCTCGGCACCGCCGTGTCGACGGTCAGCGTCTTCGCAGCCCTGGTGCTGACCGGCGGGTTCGGCGGCCTCGGCGGGCCGGCGGCGACGGTGGCCGGCATCGCCGGCGGCCTCGCGCTCGCCGCTGCCATCGGGGCGGTCAACGGGGCGGTGGTGGCGTGGCTGCGGGTGAGCCCCTTCGTGGCGACGCTCGGCATGCTGAACGTCTGCCTCGGCCTCGCGTCCCTGCTATCCGACGGCCGCCCGGTGGCCGGCCTGCCCGACGGCTTCACCACGCTGCTTTATGCAGCGGCTCCCCTCGGCATTCCGGCGCCGGTGCTGGTTGCGCTGGGGATCGCGGGCCTGCTGCATGCCCTTCTGCACCATACCGTCTTCGGCCGCTCGCTCTACCTCGTCGGGGGCAACCCCAGGGCGGCCGAAGTGGCGGGGGTGCCGGTGCGGGCGGTGCTGGTCGGCGCCTATGCCCTGTGTTCCCTGCTGGCAGGCATCGGCGCCCTCCTGCTCACCGCCCGTACCGGCACTGGAGAACCCAACCTCGGCGGCACCCTGACGCTCGAAAGCATCGCCGCCGCGGTCGTCGGCGGCGCCAGCCTGCGCGGCGGCGCCGGCGGGGTAGGGGCCGCGGTGCTGGGGGCGCTGTTCGTCACCGTGCTCGCCAACGGCATGAACCTCACCCGCGTCGACGGCAACGTCCAGGCCATCGTGCTCGGCTGCGTCATCGTCGCCGCCGTGGTGGCCGACCGCCTGCGCACCGGCGGCGGACGATGAGCCTTCGCTCGGCGTCAACAGACCCTGCGCTGGCCGGCAAGCCGGCCGGCCGATCATGACGCTACCGTGACGGAAGAGGCTGGCGGCGGCAGGTCCGCCGCCGCCGCTCCCAACCAAAAAAGAACGCAGTCCCAACAGGAGGCACCATGACTGGTACCGTCGACCCCATCACCCTCGCGGTGGTTCGAGGCGCCCTCGAAACCGCCCAGCGGGAGATGACCGTGACGCTGGAAAAGACCGGGCGGTCGAGCGTCTTCAACCTCGCCCACGATTACAGCAACGCCCTGTTCGACCATCACCCGGAAATGATCCTGCAAGGCCAGGACATCCCCATCCACCTGGGTTCGCTGATCCCCGCCATGAAGGCGGTGGCCGAGTTCTTCGGTGACGACATCCACGACGGCGACGTCATCTATCACAACGATCCCGCCCATGCCGGCAGCCACATCATCGACTGCTGCATGTACAAGCCGGTGTTCTACCAGGGCGAACTGGTGTTCTGGACGGTGTGCAAGGGCCACCTGACCGACATCGGCGGCCCGGTGCCGGCCGGCTACAACCCCGACGCCAAGGAAATCTATGCCGAGGGCCTGCGCATCCCGCCGGTAAAGCTGTGGGACAAGGGGCGCCGCCGCGACGACGTGGTCAACCTGCTGCTGACCAACATGCGCGCCCGCCGCGACCAGGAAGGCGACCTCAACGCCCAGTTCGGCGCCTGCCGGGTGGGCGAGCGCAACCTGATCGCCCTGCTCGACAAGTACGGCGTCGAGACGGTACGCGCCTGCATCGAGGAACTGAAGGCCATGGCCGACCGCCACATGCGGTCGCTCATCGCCGCCGTGCCAGATGGCGTCTACACCGGTACCGCCGTGCTGGAGGACGCCGGCCACGGCTTCGGCGACATGGAGATCACGGCGACGGTGGAAATCAGCGGCGACGCCTGCCACATCAGCATCGAGAGCCCGCCGCAGATCCCCTACTTCATCAATTCCTACGCCGGCAACTCCATGTCCGGGGTCTATCTCGGGCTGATGATGTTCGCCCAGCTGCCGCCGCCCTACAACGAAGGCCTGTACCGCTGCGTGAGCGTCGACCTCGGCGCCCACGGCACGCTCTGCAACGCCAAGGAGCCGGCACCGCACGCCAACTGCACGACGACGCCCATGGAGACCCTGACCGATGCCGTCCGCCTCGCCTTCGAGAAGGCGGCGCCGGAGCGGGTGTCGGCCTCGTGGGGGCATGCCAGCGGCATCAACATCGCCGGCCGCGACCCGCGCACCGGCGAGGAATACGTGACCATGGTGCTGGCCTCCATCATCTCGGGCGCCGGCGCGACCCAGCACATGGATGGCTGGCACGCCTGCGGGCCGCTGTGCTGCTTCGGCGCCCTCAGCTCGGGCGACGTCGAGCTGCTGGAGTACTCCTACCCCATCGTCATCCACCGCTACGGCCTCATGGAGGACAGCGGCGGCGCCGGCCTGCATCGCGGCGGCTCGGGCACCGTGTGGGAGGTGGAGCCCCTCGGTCACGAGATGACCGTCGTCGCCTTCGGCGAAGGCCGCCGCATCGCCACCCAGGGCGCGGCGGGTGCCCGCAACGTGCTGGAGGAGCCCAAGCTCGGCCGCATCGTCATCGACCGCCACGGCCGGACGGAGGAGCACCGCAAGAACCTCATCACCACCGTCCAGCCCGGCGAGCGCGTGGCCAACCGCAACCCCGGCGGCGGCGGCTACGGCGATCCGATGGCGCGGCCGGTGGCGCAGGTGGTCGCCGACGTGCGCGACGGCCTGGTGTCGCTGGCCGCGGCGCGAGCGGAGTACGGCGTCGTGCTAGACGCCGCGACGCTCGCCGTCGACACGGCCGCCACCGAAGCCCTGCGCGCCTCCGCCGCCGCGGCCTGAGCCGCGTGCCTGAGCGAGACCAGTTGATCGAGGATAGTCCCATGAACGGCAAGTATCGTCTCGGCATCGACGCCGGCGGCACCTTCACCGATTTCGTCCTGGCCGAACGCGGCGGCCCCGTCCGCCTGTTCAAGGCACCGTCGACGCCCCACGACGGCACCGTCGCCATCGGCAACGGGCTGGCGCAGATCGGCGACGCCCTCGGCATTCCGGTGCGCGACCTCATCCGCGAGGCCGACCTGTGCATCAACGGCACCACGGTCGCCCTCAACGCCCTCATCGAGAAGAAGGGCGTCCCGGTCGGCCTGCTGTGCACCGCCGGCCACGAGGACAGCATCGAGATCCGCCTCGGCCACAAGGAGGAAGGCTACCGCTACGACGCCGCCTATCCGCCGGCCTTCAACCTGGTGCCGCGCCACCTGCGGCGGCCGATCCACGAGCGCGTCCTGTCCGACGGCACGGTGCGCACCCACATGCGCGACGACGAGGTGCGGGCCGCCGTCGAGGTGCTGAAGGCGGCGGGTGTGCGCAGCGTCGCCATCTCCTTCCTGTGGTCCATCGCCAATCCCGAGCACGAGCGCCGCGCCGCCGCCATCGTCCGCGAGATGATGCCCGACGCCTTCGTCTGCTGCGGCTCGGAGGTTTATCCGCAGGTGCGCGAGTACACGCGCACCTCCACCACCGTCGTCAACGCCTACCTCAGCCCGGTCATGGGACGCTATGTGTCCAGGATCGACGACTACTTCCAGAAGCTCGGCGCCCGCCACCCGGTGCGCTACTTCCAGTCCAACGGCGGTCTGGCGCTCGGCCGGTCCATGCGTGACCGGGCGGTGAACGCCATCAACTCCGGTCCCGCCTCGGCGCCGCAAGCGGGGCTGTTCGTGGCCCGGCCCTTCGGCATCGACAACGTCATCACCGTCGACATGGGCGGCACCTCCTTCGACATCACCCTGACGCGCGGCGGCGAGACCAACGTCAACAAGAACGTCGATTTCCTGCGCTACCGCATCGGCGTGCCGATGATCCAGGTGGAGACGCTGGGCGCCGGCGGCGGCTCCATCGCCCGCATCAACACCCTGGGAATGCTGGAGGTTGGGCCGGAGAGCGCCGGCGCCGATCCCGGCCCGGTGTGCTACGGCAAGGGCGGCACCCTGCCGACGGTGACCGATGCCAACGTGGTGCTGGGCTACCTCGACCCCGAAACCGTGCTCGGCGGCAGCATCCGCCTCGACCGTGCCGCCGCCGCCGAGGCCATCCGCCGCGAGATCGCCGCGCCGCTCGGCATAACGGTGGAGAAGGCGGCGCACGGCATCAGCACCATCGTCAACATCAACATGGTCAACGGCATCCGCCGCGTCTCCATCGAACGCGGCTACGACCCGCGCGACTTCGCCCTGGTCTGCGCCGGCGGCGCCGCCGGCATGCACATCTGCGCGCTGGCCGAGGAAATGGGCATCGATACCGTGCTGGTGCCCAAGGTGGCGTCGGGCCTGTGCGCCTTCGGCCAGATCATCTCCGACATGAAGTACAACTACCTCGCCACCAGCCCCATGCGCTTGGATGCCGACTGCGACCTCGCGCGGCTCAACCACCTGTTCGACGACCTGGAACACAAGGGCGTCGCCGACCTTACCGCCGACGGCTTCGCCGCCGCCGACATTTCCACCCGCCGCACGGTGGAGATGCGGTACGTCGGCCAGATCCATGAATGCAGTGTCGAGGTGCCCGGCGGCCGCATCACGGCGGAGACGGTGGCGGCCATGCTGGACGCCTTCCACCGCCGCTATGAGGAACTCTACACCTACAGCGAGCCGCACAACCCGGTCGAGCTGGTGAACCTGGAGTGCAGCGCCATCGGCCATGTCGCCAAGCCGGTGGTGCCCGACCTGCCGGTGGGCGACGACAGCCCGGCCGCCGCCTACGTCGGTCGCCGGCCGGCGTGGTTCGATCCCGACAGCGGGGCGCCGGTCGACACGCCGGTCTACGACGGTGCCCGCCTGGTCGGCGGCAATACCATCAGCGGCCCGGCCATCGTCGAGGAAGCGACGACCAGCATCGTCGTGCTGCCGGGCTGGACCATCACCTTGCATCGGTCCGGCAGCTACCTCGCCACCCGGCGGGCGGCGGCCGGCGTCGGGCGGACGGATCGCGCGGCGGTGACCGTCGCCTGATCCGCCGGCGGGGCCGCGTCGCTCGGGCTTGATGACGCGGCCCCGCAACTTGCGGCGGCGAGAAAAACGCGTAAGGATGATCGCTCCACCCCGCAGTGCCACAACTATAACCGGGAGGCCAGGGGATGAATGCACGATTTAGCACTGAGAACGTTACTCCAGCGCAACGGGCTCGTCACTGGCGGGAAATTGTGGGCGCCACCTACTTCCCGCTGGAGATCACCATTCCCCGCCCGGAGGTGTTCGGCGGCGACATCGCCATCGACGCGGTCGGGGCGCTTTCCATCTCCCGCCATCGGTCGAGCGGCCTGAGCTATCGCAGGGACGTGCACCACCTGCGCAAGGAGCGCGAGGAGCAGTTCCTCATCACCGTGCCGGAACAGGGGGAGGTGAACTTCACCCAATGCGGCCACGATGTCCGCTGCGCGGCCGGCGGCTTCATCCTGCAACGCAGCCACGAGCCATACGAGTTCAGCCATCGCGACGCCAGTGCCCTATGGGTCGTCAAGGTGCCGTCCGACGTGCTGCGCAGCCGCCTGCGGGCGCCGGACCGCTTCTGCGCCCTGCGCTTCGACGCCCAGGAGGGTGCCGGGGCGCTGTTCGTCGACTTCCTCCGCCTGCTGCCGCGCCGCCTGCCGCAACTGGGCGAGGAGGGGCGGGCGGCGGTCGGCGGGCAGGTGCTTGATCTGCTGGTGCTGGCCCTGCAGGACGATGCGCGGGTGCTCGACAGTTCGGAATCGGTGGTGCGGGCGGCGCACCTGCAACGCATCGAGAGCTTCGTCCGCCGCAACCTTCACGACCCCGACCTGTCGCCCCAGATGATCGCCGCCGGCTGCGGCATCTCGGTCCGCTATCTGCACCAGCTGTTCCGCGACACGGGCATGACGGTTAACGGCTGGATCAGGGAACAGCGCCTTCTCTCGTGCCACGCGGCGCTGACCACCAGCGCGTCGCGGCGGACCATCGCCGAAATCGCCTACAGCTGGGGTTTCGCCGATCAGGCCCAGTTCAGCCGCGCCTTCCGCAGCCGGTTCGGTGTCAGCCCGCGCGACGTGCGCCGGCGCGGCGGGTGACCGGCGGGCGGTCTGCCGAGGATTGGACCTGTCATAACCGACCGTGTCCCAGGTCGTGATGTAGGTGATGTCGCTTGTCACCGGCGATCTTGCGGTGTTGTCGGATTGCGACAGCCGACCTGAAACATGGACCACCGATGGATCGCGGAGAACACCCAGCGGACACCAAAAAATGATGAGCCTCCGCAGCCTTGTAGAGAAGACCCCTGATGCGGATCTGCTGCGATCGGCTTATCCGCCGAACGCCCGATGGATCTGGAGGTCAGAGCCCTCACCGGCGACGGCCATGGCGAGAAGAGCGCCGAGCGACTCGCCCAGCACAACGGCTACCTCGACAGCGGTTGGAAGACGCGCGCCGGCACCGTCGATCTGCGCAACCCGAAGCTCCGGAGGGGCATGCCTTCCCGGCTTGCTGGAACTGCGGCGGATGGCTGAGAAGGGACCAACCGCCGTGATCAATGAGCCCTACATCCAGGTCAGCGACGCGCACCGTCGATGACCTGATGAAGGCCTTGGGCATGCCCGGCATGGCGAAAGCCACGTCTCCACCTATGCCAGAAAATCGGCGTCCGCGTGAAGGCGTTCCTCGACCGGCGCATCAAGAGCGACTGGCCCTACTTCTGCATCGACGCCCCCTACGTAAAGGTCCGAGCGGCGCTTCTGCCTGACCATGCCACTGACGGCGCCACCTCACCAGACGCGAGCAAGGCGCTCGCGGAGCTTAGCGGAGAGCGCTGCGCCATGATCCTCACCTCCAACCGGGGCTTCGCCGAGTGGGGCGACGTCTTCGGCGATCCCGTGGTCGCCACGGCTTTGCTGGACCGGTTGCTGCACCACGCCATCGTCATCCAGATCGACGGCGCCAGCTATCGCCTCCGTCAGCACGCCGGCCTGATCCCCGAGAACAGCCTGGTTCAGCCACCAACGTCGCCGCACGCCGCGCCGCCGAAACGCCGCCGCCGCCCACCCAAGAACAGGATGTCAGATCACCACGCCGGCTGATCACCGGATCTTCGATGTGGGGAAATTTCGCGCGCCACATTCGGGGAAAGTTTAGGCGGCGTTGACACACCAGCACGGGGCCACGGGAAAAAGGGTTCATCACGGAACTCCGGGGAAAGCGGCCCTGATCTTGAGGAAGAAGTAGGCATCGTCCCGGAAGCCGTAGGCCATCCGCTTGATGACTTTGATGCGGTTGTTGATGCCTTCGAGGACACTGGTGTTCAGGCGCCACGTGGCGTTTGCGATGATGCCGGGGAGGTAGGGCGCGAGGTTGCGCACAGCCGCACCATGCTGTCGGCCAGCCGCCGGATGACGCGGGCATGGCGGTCCAGCCACGTCAGCCGCTCCAGCTTCGGGCCGCAGCGTGGGCACGCTACCCGGCGGCGCGGCACCGACAGCCACGTCCGGGCCTCCAGGATCGGCAGGTCCCGCACCATGCGCATCTCGACGTCGTGGACGCTGTCGACCCGGTTGCCGCAGCCGTCGCAGATCATCCCGCCCCCCGGCCGGCGGCCGAGATGGACCCGGATCTCCGGCGTTTCGCCCTCGCGGCGCTCGACCCGTTCGACCCGGTAGCCTTCCCAGCCGCCGAGCCACGACATAGACTCTCCCACGGGCACCGGTGCCTCCCTGGCAGTCTGCGGTGTTTGGCGACTACCAGTTTGTCAGAGAGCGCCGTTGTCCGCCCCCTTCCCCGGAATCTCGTGAAGAACCGGAAAAAAGGGGCTCTTGACGATGGTGGCATGGGACGTTCCCGTGGGGGGCTCACCAGCAAAATCCACGCGCTCGTCGATGCGAAAGCCCGTCCCGTCACCCTGCGTCTGACCGCCGGGCAGGTCCATGACAGCGTCCAGGCCGAAGCCTTGCTGGATGGACGGCTCCACCCTGCTGGCCGATAAGGGCTACGACAGCAACGCCGTCCGCGCCTTGGCCAAGAAGAACAAGGCCTGGGCCAATATCCCGGTCAGGTCCAACTGCAAGGGTACTTTCGCCTTTTCCGCTTGGGTCTATCGCAAGCGGCCGGTCAGGGCCGCCTTCCGGCCGGTGGTCCGGCAGATGTAGTTTACGTTGTTAGAGCGGATTTCGAGCGTTGCGAATGGCGAGTGATTCCCAAAGGGCGGAAAATCTGATTCATAATGCTGGCTGGAGTGAGGAGGCCAGCCTGAATGGGACAGCCTCTATCGATGGATTTGCGGTCGCGGGTCTTGGCGGCGATTGACGGCGGCATGAGTTGCCGGTCGGCGGCGGCTCGGTTCGGAGTGGCGCCCTCTACGGCG
>JAEWWF010000405.1 GCA_023396465.1 Pseudomonadota bacterium | reverse complement strand
GTGCCGAACACCGCCGCCACCTCCCAGCCCTCGGCGACGGCGATTTGCACCTTGGCGCGCAGGCGGTAGCGCGCCAGACGGGTCTTGAGGTCGTCCAGGCGGGCCTGCTCCGCCTCCAGGAACAGGGTCTCGCCCATCTCGACGATGAAGAACTCGTGCAGGAACTTGCCCTGCGGCGTCAGCAGGGCGGCCCATACCGCATGGTCCGCCGTCGCTTTGGTGACGTCGTTGGAGACCAGACCTTGAAGAAAGGCGCGGCGGTCCTCGCCGGCGATGGTGAGGAGGCCGCGGTGTTCCAGGACGGTGAAGCGGATGTCGGCCATGGCCTGCCCTTCGCGATCAATCGTGGCGACTCGTTGCGCCAAAGGTGGCGCTACCGGTCGCGCTTGGCAAGGCTTGCGGCGGTGGCCTATAACGGCGGCTCCGCTGATCGCACGGTTGTCCGATGAAAGTCTGCCTGTTCGACGACTCCGTCTCCTTCGATGCCTGGACGCCGGCCCGCGCACCGCTGGGCGGCGCCGAGAAGGCCTTCGCCCTGCTGCCGGGGCCGCTGGCCGGACGCGGGCACGAGGTCCACGTCTACAACCGCTGTCAGTACTCCATGCCCATCGACAATGCCCGCTGGCACAACCCCGAGGCGCCGCGACCGCTGGAGGCCGATGCCCTGATCGCCTTCCGCCGCCCGTCGCTGCTGGAGACGGTGCGCCGCCCTGGCCGCCGCCTGCTGTGGGTGACGGCGGCGCCGGAATACCTCGGCAAGGCGGCGGCGAAGTCCATCCTCGGCCCCATGCAGCCGACGCTGGTGTTCATCGGCGAGGCCCAGAAGGCCCGGCACAAGGGCGACGGCGTGGTCATCCGCCCCGGCGTCGCCCCCGCCTACCACCGCACCCCCGCAACGCCCGACGAAGCCGGGCCGCCCCGCGCGGTGGTCACCACCCACCCGAGCCACGGCCTCGACTGGCTGCTCGATCTGTGGATGGAGGAGGTGCGGCCTCAGGTGCCGGAGGCGCTGCTCGACATCTATTCCGCCAGCCTGCACAAGGCGATGATCGACCCCGAGGCGGCGCCGGAGGACCTGCGGCCGCTGGTCGCCCGCTGCCTGCGCGGCCAGGACCATGGCGTCGCGGTGCTGGAGCCCATGGGCGACGAAGGCATGGCCAAGGCCTACCGCACGGCGCGCGTCCACCTTTATCCCGGCCACCCCGACGACATGGCGTGCTGGACCCTGGCCGACAGCCAGGCCGCCGGCTGCCCGGCGGTGGCGCGCGGCTATCCGGCGGTGGCGGAGCGGGTGGACAACGGCCAGACCGGCTATCTGGTGCCCGATGCCAGTGCCTTCGCCAACGTGGCGGTGGAACTGCTGCGCAACGACGCCATGCATGCCAGTCTGTCGGAGGCCGCCCGTTCCCCCCATCGCCGCCGCACCTGGCAGGCGGCGGCGGCGGACATGGACCAACTGCTGCGGCGGCTGCCCGCCGGTTGAGGACGGGCACGGGCGGGGGATCGCAAGGCCGCCGTCCGGCTTGACAAACCACTGCCAACCCCGGATAGTCCACCGCTTTCCGAGGGGTTTGCCGCGTTCGCGTCCCCCTCCCTCAGAGGCCTGGAAAGCGATGACCATTCCCGCCCTCATGCCCACCTACGGCCGTGCCGACGTCGCCTTCGAGCGCGGCGAGGGCTGCTGGCTGATCGCCACCGATGGCCGCCGCTACCTCGATTTCGGATCGGGCGTGGCGGTGAACAGCCTCGGCCATTCGCACCCGCATCTGGTGCGGGCGATCCAGGCGCAGGCGGCGCAGGTCATCCATACCTCCAACCTCTACCGGGTGCCGGGGCAGGAGCGGGCGGCGGCGCGGCTGGTGGCGAATACCTTCGCCGACACCGTGTTCTTCAACAACTCCGGCGCCGAAGCGCTGGAGATGGCGATCAAGATCGCCCGTCGCTATCACCAGAGCCAGGGCTCCGACCGTTACCGCGTCATCGTCGCGCGGCAGGCCTTCCACGGCCGCACGCTGGCGACCGTGGCCGCTGGCGGGCAGGAAAAGCATCTGGCCGGCTTCGCGCCTATGGTGGAAGGCTTCGACCGTGTCGGCTTCGGCAATCTGAACGAGGCCCGCCAGGCCGTCGGCGACCTCACCGCCGCCGTGCTGGTGGAGCCGGTGCAGGGCGAGGGTGGCATCCGTGCCGCCGATGCCCAGTATCTTCAGGGCCTGCGCGCCATGTGCGACGAATACGGCCTGTTGCTGATGCTGGACGAGGTGCAGACCGGCAATGGACGCACCGGCAAGCTTTACGCCCACCAATGGGCCGGCATCACGCCGGACGTGATGGCGACCGCCAAGGGGCTCGGCGGCGGCTTCCCGGTCGGGGCCGTGCTGGCGACCGAAAAGGCGGCGGCCTGCATGACCGCCGGCACCCACGGCTCCACCTTCGGCGGCAATCCGCTGGCCATGGCGGCGGTCAACGCGGTGCTCGACGTGCTGCTGGAAGACGGCTTCCTTGATCGTGTGCAGGCCATGGGCGCCTATCTGCGCGACCGGCTGGAGCGGCTGGCCGCCCGCCATCCGGGGGTGATCGAGGAGGTGCGCGGCGTCGGTCTGATGCTCGGCCTCAAGGTCGCGCCCGCCATCACCAATACCGAGTTCGTGAGCAAGGCCCTGAGCCATGGTCTGCTCACCGTGCCCGCCGGCGACAACGTCGCGCGTCTGCTGCCCCCGCTGATCGTGGGCGAGGCAGAGGCCGACGCGGCCGTCGACATCCTGGACCGGGTCAGCAAGGAACTGTCCCCGGCAAGCTGAAGCGAGACCACCTCCATGACAGCCCCCAAGCACTTTCTCGACCTCGACCAGTTCGACACCGCCACCCTGCGGGCCATGCTGAAGCTCGGGTCGGACTTCAAGCGAGGGGCTGTCCCGGAGGAGCGCCGACGCCCCCTGGCCGGCCGCACCCTGGCGATGATCTTCGAAAAGCCGTCCACCCGCACCCGCGTCAGCTTTGAAGTGGGCATGCGCCAGTTGGGCGGTGACGTGGTGAACCTGTCCAACGGCGCCAGCCAGTTGGGGCGCGGCGAGACCATCGCCGACACCGCGCGGGTTCTGTCGCGGTACTGCGACGCCATCATGATCCGCACCGACGACCCGGCCAAGCTGACGGAACTTTCGGAGCATGCCACGGTTCCGGTCATCAACGGCTTGACCGACGCCACCCACCCCTGTCAGGTGATGGCCGATGTCATGACCTTCGAGGAACACCGCGGCCCCATCGCCGGCAAGGTGGTGTGCTGGTCCGGCGACGGCAACAACGTCGCCACCTCGTGGGTGCAGGCGGCCGGGCTGTTCGGGTTCGAGATGCGCGTCGCCTGCCCGGAAGGGCGGGAGCCGCCGGCGGCGGTGGTCGAGTGGGCGCGCGAGCGCGGCGCCACCATCACCCTCGGCCGCGATCCGCGGGCCCTGGTGGAGGGGGCGGACTGCGTCGTCACCGACACCTGGGTGTCCATGCACGAAACCGGCGCCCATCTGCATAACCTGCTGCGCCCCTATCAGGTCAATGCCGCCCTGATGGCCGGCGCCAGGGCCGATGCCCTGTTCATGCACTGCCTGCCCTGCCACCGCGAGGAGGAGGTGACCGCCGAGGTCATCGACGGTCACCAGTCGGTGGTGTGGGACGAGGCGGAAAACCGGCTCCACGCCCAGAAGGGAATCCTTGCCTGGTGTCTGACCCCGTCGTGACCGACCAGATCGTTCCGTTCCTCATCAACCACGGCGCCTTCCGTGGCCGTCTGGTGCGCCTGGACGCCACCGTGACCACCATCGTCACCCGCCACCAGTACCCCGACCCGGTCGCCACCATGCTGGCCGAGACGGTGGTGCTGGCCGGGGCGCTGGCCGACAGCCTGAAGTACGATGGCATCTTCACTCTGCAAACCCGGTCCGACGGGCCGATCTCGCAGATCGTGGTGGATGTCACGTCCGGCGGTGATGTGCGCGGCGTCGCCCATTTCGATCCGGTACGCCTGGCGGCGGCGGTGGACAAGGCCGGCGGCGTGGCGGCCATCGGCGACCGGGTGCCGCGTCTGCTCGGCTCCGGCTACCTCGCCTTCACGGTGGACCAGGGGCCGGATACCGAACGGTATCAGGGCATTGTCGAACTAACCGGCCAGACCCTGGCTGATTGCGCCCATACCTACTTCCGCAACTCCGAGCAGTTGGAGACGGCGGTGAAGATCGCCGTCACCCGCGACGAGGCCGGCTGGCGGGCCGGCGGCGTCATGCTCCAGCGCATGCCGCTGCCGTCGGGGTTCACGCCCACGGGGGAGGAAGATGAGATCATCGAGGACGCCTGGCGGACCGGTGTCATCCTGCTCGGCAGCCTGACCGATGGCGAACTTCTGGCCGCCGATCTGCCGCCGCAGCAGGTGCTGCACCGCCTGTTCCATGAACAGGACTTGCGCGCCAGTGCCGCACGTCATCCCCACTTCGGCTGCCGGTGCTCGCGCGAACGGGTGGAAACGGCGCTACGCGGCTTCGGGCGCGACGAGTTGGAAACCATGAAGGTGGATGGCGTGGTGGAAGTGACCTGCGACTTTTGCAGCGAACAGTATCACTTCTCCGACGCCGACCTCGACGGGCTGACCGGCGGCAAGGCCGGCTGACGGGTTCCCGACCGACGGAACAGCAAGAGGGCGCGTCCTGCCGGCGGGACGCGCCCTTTTCGTCATTTGCGGGCGGCGGCGGCCGCTTCCTTGCCGCCTTTGTGGCCCCGGTTCATCAGCACCATGAGCTTCTCCTCCAACTGCTCGGGCGGGAAGGGCTTGGCGATGTAGGCGGTGACGTCATGCTTCATGGCCGCCTCCACCGCCGGCTGGGTGGCAAGGGCGGTGACCATCAGGAAGGGCAGGTCGGGCCGAAGGGCACGCACCTGCTTCAGCACGTCGATGCCCGACAGGCGTGGCATCATCCAGTCGCAGACGATGATGTCGTAGTCGCCTTCGTGGCCGCCGAACAGCTCCATCGCCTCCTGCCCGTCGCGGGCCCAGGTGACCGACTGCACGCCCATGTCGGACAGCACCATGCGGATGTAGCCGGCCGCCGCTTCCTCGTCCTCCACCACCAGCACGCGCATGCGGGTGACGTCGACGAAGGGCACGCCGGCGCGGCGCATCTTTTCGCCCAGGGCCATCAGGCGGGCGGCGCCCTCGGCGCTGCTGCCGGCGCCGGCCAGGAACTCGCGGATCACCGTCGGCCGCTGGGCGTAGCGGGTGAGCAGGCCGCGGGCCCGCTTCATGCACTCGCCGTCGGTGAAGGCGCCCTCGGCGCACAGGTCGAGGGTTTCCAGCACCTTCTGCGGCGGCGGCTTATCCTTCTCGAAGGGGGCGAAAATCTGGTTGGTGCGGATGAAGGTCAGCTGGATCTGGTCCATCAGCGCCGCCCAGCGGCTGCGGTCCTCGGGCGGGAACAGCGACGTCTTCACCAGTTGCTGCACTTCCGCCACCGACTTCAATTTCTTGAGGCGGGTCTTGGAGCTGTCAAGCAGGCGGCCGGGGAAGTCGCGGTCATCGAGGAAGCTGCGCAGATAATCCTCGACGATACGGCGGGCATAGTCGCCGTACACCACCGCTTGCAGCTCGAACAGCGCCACCACCTTCTCAAGCACCGTGCGGCCTTCCAGCAGGTCTTGCAGAGTGCTGACCGACACCAGCCGCGCCACCCGCCGCTCCAGAACCTCGGCGGTCGCATGGCCGCCGATAAAGGTGTGGCCGTCGACCTTCAGGGCTTCGCCCAAGCGGCCTATGAGCCGCAGTTCGGGCACCAGATGGGCGGCGGCCTGGATGCTGCTGCCGGCGCCCGGCAGCAGGTGATCCTTGCGGCCCAGTTCCCGTTGCAGCGCCGCCAGAAGACCGTCGCGGGCTCGGGTCATGGTGGCGTCGGCCAGCACCGCCGCCAACCGCACCACCGTCGGCATGCGGCTGCGCACCACCGGTTTGCCGTCGAGGAGATCGCGGTCGAGCAGGGCTTCGGTCTCGCCCAGCAGGCCGAGCATGACCAGCGCATCCTCGATCACCAGCGCCACCGGGTCGACCCGCTCGCCAATATCATGCAGGGCGCCGGGGCT
Source organism: Pseudomonadota bacterium (assembly GCA_023396465.1). Lineage (GTDB taxonomy): Bacteria > Pseudomonadota > Alphaproteobacteria > Rhodospirillales > Rhodospirillaceae > Caenispirillum. Next base: position 3,398 of record JAEWWF010000405.1, on the reverse strand, counting down.
GCGTAGCACCTCGCCGAGCACGCCGTCCACCGCCGCCTTGGCGGGTCCTGTCAGCGTCTCCGCCTCCCACAGGGCAAGCAGGCGCTCAACCTTGCCGCCCCAGTCGCGGCCGCTGCCGAGGTACTGACAGAGCGAGGCGGTGACCAGGAAATCCGCTTCCTGCGGTGACGCACCGGCGGCCGACAGGGCCGCCGCCTGGGCGGAAAAGCGGCCGGGTTGGGCATCCGGTGGGCGGCGTTCGCTCAGACGGGCGCGGGTCTGGCGCTGCACGGCGCCGACCAGATTGGCCAGTTCGCCGATGCGCTGCGACACCTTCTGACGCAGGCGCGGCGCCTGCTGCTCGGCGACGTGCTGCAACGCGCTCTGATAGCTGCGGTCGTTCTCCACCGTTTTCTGCCAGTGCGGCAGGTGCAGCACCTCGGTCGGCGTGACGTGATTGCCCTGAAGCCAGCCAACCAGCAGGCGTCCCATCAGCGCCCGTGCCTCGGGACCGTAGAAATCGTCCGCCGTGGTGCAGACCGGCGCCGCCAGCGGATCGGGTCCGCCATCGGTGCCGCCGGCCGCGGCTGCTGCGTCCTTGCTCATGTGTTTTCGCTTCCCCCTTCTGCCGTCAGCGCTCCAGGGCCTGCCGTACCGCCGCCAACAGGCGGTCGGGATCGACCGGCTTGGCGAGGAAGGTGACGCCCCCGCCCAGCGCCGCCAGCTGCGACTCCGCCGCAGCGGCATAACCCGACACCAGCACCACGGCCACGTCCGGCCTGTCGTCGCGCATTGCGCGCACAAGGTCAAGACCGCTCAGGCCAGGCATGACCACGTCGCTGACCACCACGTCGATGCCTTCCGCCTCCTCCCGCCACACGGCGAGGGCTTCCTCGCCGCTGGCGCAGGCGACCACCTCCATGCCGTGTTCCTCCAACACCAGTCGCAGGTAGTCACGTACCGGCGCCTCGTCCTCGGCCAGCAGGGCGGTCCCCCACAGGTCGGCGGCGGGCGGGGCGGTGGCGAGGGTGGTGGCACCGTCTTTGACCGGTTGGTCCACCGTCGGCAGATAGAGGCGGAAGATGGCACCCCGGCCGGGGCGTCCATCCACCTCGATGCCGCCGCCGGCCTGGGTGATCATGCCGTAGACCATGGGGAGGCCGAGGCCGGTGCCCTTGCCTTGCGCCTTGGTGGTGAAGAAGGGCTCGAAGATGCGGTCGACGGAGTCGGGGGCGATGCCGGTGCCACTATCCGTCACCTCCACCACGGCGAAGCGGTTCCCGCGCAGCGACGGCATGCGGTCACGCAGGCCGGGATCGGCCTCCAGGTTGACTGTATCGGCGGCGATCACCAGGGTGCCGCCGCCAGCACCCTTGTCGGCGATGGCATCACGGCCATTGATGGCGAGGTTGACGATGGCCTGGGTGAAACGGGCGGCGTCGACTTCCACCCGCACCGAGTCGATGCGGGCCTCGATGGCCAGCGCCACCGTCTCGCCCAGCACCGGGCGCAGGAAGCTGCGCAGCTGATGCAGGGTTTCCACCACGTCGAGCACCACCGGCTGGTCGGTGCCGCGGCGGCGGCTGAAGTCGAGCAACTGCCCGGTGAGGGCGGCGGCCCGGTCGGAAGCGCGAATGATCTCGGTCAGGCAGTTGTGGACGCGGCCGGCATCGCCCGGTACCCGCTCCGCCATGCGGGCGAAGCCGCCGATGGCGGTGAGCATGTTGTTGAACTCGTGGGCGATGCCGCCGGCCAACTGGCCGATGGCATCCAGCTTTTGGGCTTGCTGGAGCGCCAGCTCGGCGTGGCGGCGGTCGGTGATGTCGGCCAGCACCACCAGATCGGCATCGCCGCCTTCCTGCGCCAGCGGGTAGCGGCCAATGAGGATATGGCGCTCGCCATGGTCGGGGGAGGAGGGGCGGCGGGAGGTGGAGGGGACGGTGCGCTCCACCATCGCGTCCACGCCGCTGCCGTCGGCGGTGGGCGGCGGTTCGGCTCCCAGCAGGTCGGCGAGGGCGCGGCCGAGCAGGCTGTCGCCGTCGCCGCCCAGCAGAATCCGGGCGGCCTCGTTGGCGAAACGCACCTGTCCGCCACGGGTCATGACGATGCCATAGGGCGCCCGCTCCACCAGATGGCGGTAGCGGCCCTCGCTGTCGCGCAGGGCGGCCAATGCCCGCTGCCGCTCCAGTTCCGCGCCGGCGCGGGCGGCGAAGATGTCGAGCAGAGCCTCGGCATTGGGGCGCATGTCGAGCGGCTGGCGGCTGAGGATCGCCACCAGCCCGATGGGGCGTCCGTCACCCCCCGGCACGGCGCGGCCGAGGCAGCCGCAGGCATCGAAGGCGGCGGCGGTGGCGCAGCCGGCCGCGATGCCGTCACCGGGCGACGACACATGGCAGCGACCGTGGGTGAACACGTCGCCCATGTGACCGCTGACCGCCAGCGGCGGCAAGGAGACGGGTTTGCCGTCGCGCACGGCGGCCACCGGCTGCACCCACTCGCCCACTCGCTCGGCGATCAAGGCGCCGTCGGCATCCAATGCCCGCGCCAGACTGTCGGCCAGGGCGTGGAAGAAGTCGCGGCCGCCGGCCGGGGCGACGCCGCGCGCCAGCTCGGTCAGCACCGCCTCATGCCGGCGCTGGTCGGTGACATCGGTGACGGTGGCGACGCAGCCGCCATGGGGCATGGGGGTGACCAGCACCTCCAGGCGCCGGCCGGCGACGTCGATCTCGCAGGTTTCCGCCCCGGCGGTTCCCTCGGCCGGATGCAGCGGGGCGCCACCCAGGAGGGCGATCAGCGCCCGGCCGGGCAGACGGTCCTCGGCGAGGTCGAGCAGACGCGGCAGCACGCTGTTCCACGCCACCACCCGGCGGTCGGCGTCGAACACGGCCACTCCTTGGGTGATGCTTTGCAGCGTCGTTTGCAGCAGGGTGGAGGATTCCGCCAAGTCCTGTTCGTGCTGTTTGAGCGCGGTGATGTCCATCAGCACCTTGACCACCCCGCCGTTGCCGGTGGCGTGCTCGCTGATGCGATACCAGCAGCCGTCGGACAGCCGGCAGTCCACTGGCGCGCGGGCTTCCAGGTGGCGCGACAGGCGGCGCTGCACCCAGGGTTCCAGCGGCCCTTCGGCGGGATCATGGGCGCCGCGGGTGGCGGCGATGCGCAGCAGGCCATCGAAGGTGATGCCCGGTTGGAGCACGTCGGCCAGGCCGGGATAGGCGGCACGGTAGCGCTCGTTGCAGAGCACCAGGCGACCGTCGCCGCCAAACAGCACGAACCCTTCGGAGATGGAGTTGACGGCATCGATCAGATGACGCTGGAGGGCCGCCGTTGCCGCCACCTGGGCCGCCGCCGCCGCCACCGCGGCCTCGGCCCGGCGGGCGCGTCGGATCAGCAGGGCGATCGCCGCGACGGCCCCCGCC
>JAEWWF010000252.1 GCA_023396465.1 Pseudomonadota bacterium | reverse complement strand
TGTCCGGCCCTTCCGCCACCGTGAAGCCCATCTGGCCGAAGATCGCCGTCAGCTCGGCGATGGTCTGGCTGATGGGATGCAGGCTGCCGGCGCCTTCGGGGCGCACGGGCAGGGTGACGTCGATGCGTTCGCGCGCCAGACGGTCGTTCAGCTCGGCCTCTTCCAGGGCGGCGCGGCGCTCGTCCAGGGCGGCGGCAACGACGTCCTTGAGGGCGTTGAGCTGCTGGCCGGCCTCGCGGCGCTCGTCGGGGGTCATGCCGCCGAGGCCCTTCATCATGTCGGTGATGCGGCCCTTCTTGCCGAGCGCGGCGACGCGCACCTGTTCCAGCGCATCGCGGTCGGCGGCGCCGGCGACGGCGGCCAGCAGTTCGGCCCGCAAGTCCTCCATGGTGCTCATGGTCTTCCCTTGTGCATGTGGGGCGGGGAAATCCCCGGTCGGTATTCAATCCAGACGGCAAGAAGGGGCTGCCACGGCCGGGCAGCCCCCCCTCGAATCTTCAGGCGTCGCCCGGCTTGCGCCGGGTATGACCGAATCCGCCGTCCTAGTCGAGGGCCGCCTGGGCCTGCTTGACCAGGGACGCAAACGCTTCCGGCTGCGTGATGGCGAGGTCGGACAGCACCTTGCGGTCGAGTTCGATGCCGGCCTTGTTGAGACCGTTCATGAACGTCGAGTAGTTGATGCCGTGCTCGCGGACAGCGGCGTTGATGCGCTGGATCCACAGGCCGCGGAAATCGCGCTTCTTGTTGCGGCGGTCGCGATAGGCGTACTGGAGGCCCTTCTCGACCTTCTCGATCGCGATGCGGAAGTTGGTGCTGGAGCGGCCGCGGTAACCCTTGGCGAGCTTCAGAACCTTCTTGTGACGGGCGTGCGTGGTAACGCCGCGCTTGACTCGGGACATGTCTTAAACTCCGACCGGCGTGATTAAGCGTAGGGCAGGAAGAACTTCTTGACGATTTCGGCGTCCGACTTGCACAGGATGAACGTCCCGCGCGCCTGCCGCTTCATCTGCTTGGGCTTGTTGCGCAGCATGTGGCGCTTGTAGGCCACGTTGGCGCGCACCTTGCCAGTGCCGGTGGTGCGAAAGCGCTTCTTGGCAGCGCTCTTGGTCTTCAGCTTGGGCATTTTGGTCCTCTGAAGCTTGGGTGACCGTCATGAGCGGGTCGGCATGCCCTTGGCCCGAACACCCGTCGCCAGGAAGACCCTGAGCGCCGGGGGAGCCATCGCCTGGCCGCTCCCTTTTTGGAAGGGCGTGTTTATAGGCGCAACCGCGCCGTCGCGCAAGCCCCTGCCTGCCATGGCTGCTCTGACGCGGCCTGCCGTTGCGCCTGCCGGCGGCACTGTCTGCCCTCCGCCCCCTATGCCAAGGCCCGCAACCGCCTGCGCCGGCCGAAGAAGGCGCAGGGCCAGCGCTGGCCGGGCGGCAAGTTTCATTGGTGCTGGGCGCGGCGCCGACTATCATGGCCCGACTCGACGTATCACTCCGGGAGCCGCCATGTTCTCCGTCCGCGCCGTCGCGCTCGTCGCCACTGCCAGCCTCGCCCTGTCCGCCTGCTCGCTCACCGGCGGCGGGGGACGCGGCACGCCGTCGACACAGGGCGACGTGATGGCGCGCTCGGTGCTGCCGCAATACACCGCCGATGACACCTGGACCTACGTCCTCGATGGCGAGGAGGTGGTGGAGAAGGTGGTGGCGGTGGGCGAGGACGGCCGCGTCACCTTCGCCGCCACCGACGGCCGCCGCTGGGAGAGCCTGGGCGACCCGCTGCTGCCCGCCGCCCGCGTCATGCCGGAGGCCGGGCCGCAGACGGTGCTGCTCTACACCCCGCCGACCCTGCCGGACCTCACCCTGTTCCCGCTCCAGCCAGGCAAGGCCGCCGCCTACCGCACCGAGATCACCTCGGCCAACGACGGCCGCATGGAACGCGCCATCGAACACACCTGCGAGGTGCGCGGCCCGCGCCAGCTGACGGTGCCGGCGGGTGCGTTCACGGCGGTGGAAGTGTTCTGCCAGCGCGGCGGCCGCTTCGAGACGCTCTATTACGCGCCGGAGGTGAGGAACACGGTGATGGAGTTGCGCGACGTCGACGGCCGCATGGAGAAAAAGGAACTGCTGTCTTTCCGCCCATCCAGCGGCACCGGCGCCGACATTGCTGCCACCGCCGAGCCCTTGGCCGGAACGCCGGTGCCGTCCTCGGCCGGAGTGGAGCGCGAATCGCTGAAGGGCCCGCTGGCCCCGCCGCCCGCCGATGCGGCCACCACCCCCGCGCCGACGGGGGAACCCCTGCGGGCCGAGGCGGCGGCGGCCAACCCCGGCCGTATCTCCCTCGCCGTCGGCGCGGCGTCACCGTGGACGCTGCAACTCGCCGCCCTGTCGAGCGAGGAAGCCGCCCGTCAGGCGTGGAGCCGCTGGCAGGCCCGCATCGGCAGCGTCCTGCCGGGAGCCCAGCCGCGCATCGAGGAAGGCGGCGGGCTGTGGCGCCTGTCGGCCGGCGGCTTCGCCAGCCGCGGCGAAGCCACCCGCGCCTGCGAGTCGCTCCAGCGGACCGGCGTGCAGTGCTTCCCGCGCGAGAGCTGAACCGCCGTCGTCAGGCGTAGGCCGTCGCGGCTTCGATCCAGCGCAGCAACTGCGGCAGCGGCAGGGCGCCGGACTGGCGGGTCACCTCCTGACCCCGGCTGAACACCGCCAGCGTCGGGATGGACCGGATTCCGTGACGGGCGGCGAGGCCAGGGTTGGCCTGGGTGTCCACTTTCAACAGCCGCACCTGCGGCTCAAGCCGTGCCGCCGCCTGCTCGTAGGCCGGCGCCATCATGCGGCAGGGTCCGCACCACGGCGCCCAAAAATCCACCACCACCGGAATGTCGGTGCGACCGACGAGGCTGTCGAAGGTGGCCTCGTCGGCCTCGACCGGGCGGCCGTCGAACAGCGCCTCCTTGCAGGCGCCGCACCGGGCCTTCCCCGCTGGCCGGTCGGCGGGGACGCGATTGGCGGTCAGGCAATGGGGACAGGCGATCTGGTGGACGACAGCGGGGGCATCGGCGGTCATTGACGGTCTCTCTGCGGAGGAAACGGGACTGGCGGCAACCACATAAGACTATGCTTATGTATCTGCAAGGCTGCCAGGTGTGCCCATAAGCCTCATGGAGGCATGTCCGAGTCAGGAGGTGGGTGACTCGCAACCTCGTGGAAGTGTCAGACTTTGGTACGGAATGCGAGCCCCCTGACTCCACGCGGAGCGGATCATGACGCTTTCGCCCCCTTCGGACACGATCCCCCCCGTCGAGTTGCGGGCCCTCCTTGACGGCATGGACGAGGGCGTGGTCATTGGCCGCCTGGAACAGGATGCCCGCGGCGTCCCGCAGGATATCACGATCACCACCGAAAACCCCGCCGCGGTCCGCATCCTGCGGCGCTCGCTCGCCGGACATGCTCTCAGCGCCATCGACCCCAAGGGACTGCCGCTGTGGCGAGACCTGTGGGCGCGGGTTCTGGCATCCGGCGGCGGCGAACGACGGGAGCTGTATGTCGGCGGCCTGGGCATCTGGCTCGACATCTTCGTTCTGCCCCTCGGCCCGGCCCGGCGACGGCGGGTGGCGGCGGTGTTCCGCGACATCACCGAAAGCCGCCGGGTGGCGGAGGCGCTGCGCTCCAGCGAGGAACGCCTGCGCATGGCCATGGATGCCGGCAATCTGGCGACCTGGGACTGGGCCATGGACAGCGGCGAGATCACCTGGTCGGAGTCCCACTACCGCATGATGGGCTACGGCATCGGCAGCGTGCGCCCGAGCTATGACGCCTGGATCGCGCGCGTCCATCCCGACGACCGTCCCGAGACCGAAGCGGCGCTGGCTCAGGCACGCGACGATCACACCCCCTATCGCCATCACTTCCGCACCCTGCATCCCGACGGCACGGTACGGTGGTGCTATGGCCGTGGCTCGTTCCTCTATGACAACGACGGCCAGCCGGTGCGGATGATCGGCGTCATGGAAGACACCACCGACCGCCGCCGATGGGAGGAAACCTTGCGGGTGATGGTGGCCGAACTGCACCATCGCGGGCGCAACCTGCTGGCGCTGGTGACCTCCCTCGCGCACCAGACCCGCATCACCTCCAGCAGCCTGGACGATTTCTCGCAACGCTTCACCGACCGCCTGGAGGCCCTGTCGCGGGTGCAGGATCTGCTCGCCCACCCAGACGACGCCGTGGTGACCATCGGCGGCCTGCTGCGCATGGAAATGGACGCCCTCGGCGCCGAGGGCCCCACCCTGGCGGTGACGCTGGAGGGACCGGAGGTGGCGTTGCCGCCGTCGGTGGTGCAGACCCTCAGCCTTGTGCTGCACGAACTGGCCACCAACGCCCGCAAGTATGGCGCCCTTAAGCAGGGGGCTGGACAACTGCGCGTGACCTGGGCGGTGGAGAAAGCGGCCGACGGCGGCAATCTGCTGACGCTGGACTGGGACGAGCAGGTGGCGGAGCCGCTGCCACTGCCTGCCCCACCGCGCAGCGGCTTCGGCCGCCGGCTGATCGAGCGGGCCTTGCCGCACGCTTTCGGCGCCCGCACCTCTTACCGACTCGACAGCAGCGGCGTCCGCTGCATCATCGGCCTGCCGCTGCCGGCGGCGTGACACCCCCTTCGCAGCCTCGGTCGAAAGGGGTAGAGTTGCGGCCCGCCAACACGCGCAATGGTTTATTCGACCGCGAATGACAAACTCCTTCTCCGGGCCACCACGGCCCACCGCCGTTTTGGTCCTCGATTCCGGTATCGGCGGCATGACGGTGGTGCGGGCGATCCGCCGCACCTGCCCCGGAACCGCCGTGACCTATCTCGCCGATTCGGCGTGGTTCCCCTATGGCCGCCTGTCGCCGCAGGACTTGACCGCGCGGGTTGGCGTCCTGGTCGCCGAGGCCCTGGCCCATTGGCGGCTGGATGCGGTGGTGATCGCCTGCAACACCGCCACCACCATCGCCCTTGATGCCCTGCGCCCCGGTGTGCCGGTGCCGATGGTCGGCGTTGTGCCGCCGGTGAAGACCGCCGCGATGCTGTCGCGCAGCCGCACCATCGCCCTGCTGGCGACCGAGAGCACCATCCGCACACCCTACGTCGATCGTCTGATCGCCAGTTTCGCCGCCGATTGCCGGGTGGTGCGGGTGGGGTGCCGCCACCTCGCCGCGCTGGCCGAGGACAAAGCCAGCGGCCTGGCGGTGGACGGCGTCCGCCTGCGCGCCGATCTGGCACCGCTGCTGGCGCCGGAAGCGGCGGCGGTGGATGTGGCGGTGCTGGGCTGCACCCACTATCCGATCCTGCGGCCGGAACTGGAAGCCGCGCTCCCCCCCGGCCTGTCCTGGCTCGACCCGGCCGAGCCGGTGGCGCGGCGGCTGGCACAGGTGCTGGCGGATGGCCCCGGCGCCCCGCCGCCGCCACAGCCGGCCCCGCCCCTGCCCGATGTTGCCTGCTTCACCGGGCCGGTACCGACGCCGGAACTGGATGCCTTCGCCGCCTCGGCCGGGTTCTCCCGCCTCGTCCGCTGGCCGTTCGCCGCCGCCGACCAACCACGGCCGATGGACGCCGGGATGGTGCTGACGGCGGTGTGAGTCGCGTCAGGCAGTACCGGCCAGGTCCGCCCCGGCGGCGGCGAACTCCGCCGCCACCCAGTCCGCGACGGCCCGGATGCGTGCCTGCCGGCGCAGCCCGGCGTGAATGACCAGCCACGCCTCACGCCGCACCGGCACATCCTCGCTCAGCCGCATCAGGTCGGGATCGGCATCGGCCAGCCAACAGGGCAACATGCCGATGCCGTGACCGGCGCGCACCGCCTCCAGCAGCGCCAGGACATGGGACGAGCGCAGAACCACCGGGGCATCCCCGCGCATCCGGGCCGCCCATCGGGCTTCCGGCAGATGGGCGAGGCCGTCATCGTAGGCGACCCACCGGCGGCCGGCGAAGCCGGGTCCATCCTCCGCCCGGCCGTAGGGGGCACAGCCGAACTCCCCCACCTTGCGCGCCACCACCCCCGAGTCGCGCGGCCGCGCCAGACGCAACGCCATGTCGGCCTCGCGGCGGGTGAGGTTGAGGGTGCCGGATGACGGCACGATCTCCAGCGCGATGTGGGGCCAGCGGCGCCAAAACCGTCCCAGGCGGGGCACAAGAAAGCGGGCGGCGATGCTTTCGGTGGCCGTCAGGCGGACGTTGCCCGCGGCGGCCCCGTCGCCACCGTCGCGGGCCAGACGGGCGATGGCTTCCGCCTCCACCGCCATGGCCTCGCCACGGGCCGCCACCGCATCGCCAAGAGCGGTCGCCACCTGACGTCCGTCGGCACGGGTGAACAGGGTGGCGCCGAGGCCGCCTTCCAGGGCCGCTAGCCGACGGGCCACCGTTGTCTGATTCACCCCCAACTGCCGGGCCGCCCCCGACAGGCTGCCGGCGTGATGGATCGCCACCACGAAGCGCACGTCATCCCAATCCATGCCGTCCCCCGCCCCTCCTACTGCAAAAATGCAGATGCAGGCGGCAAAGTTTCCGCTACGGCCTGCGCCGGCGCAAGGGCTAGGCTGCTTGCCAAGCCTCGCCCCTCATCCCGTGGAGATGACGTCATGACCACCGCCCCGCTCACCCTTCTAGCCATGGCCGGCGCCAGCCAGACGCCCGCCCGCCTGTCGGAGGCGGTTCTGCTGCTCATCGACTGCCAGAACGAATATCTCGCTGGCCCGCTCGCCTTGCCCGATGCCGGCGCCGCCGCCTCGGAAGCCGCCGATCTTCTGGCCCGCGCCCGCGCCGCTGGCACGCCGGTGGTGCATGTGGTCCACCAGGGCGGGGCCGGCGGCCCCTTCGACCTGGACGCCCCGCGCGGTGCCATCATGGAAGCGGTGGCGGCGCTCCCCGGCGAAGCGGTGGTGCGCAAGCGCCTGCCCAATGCCTTCGCCGGAACCGACCTGGACGAACGTCTGCGGGCCACCGGCCGGCGCGAGTTGATCGTCGTCGGCTTCATGACCCATATGTGCGTGAGCGCCACCGTGCGGGCGGCGCTGGACCTCGGCTGGCGCAACACTGTCGTGGCCACCGCCTGCGCCACCCGGCCGCTGCCGGCGGCGGTGCCGGGCGATCAGACCGTGGTGGATGCAGACACCCTCCACCGGGTGGAGCTTGCGGCGCTGGCCGACCGCTTCGCAGTGGTGGCGGCGCGGCAGGCCGACATCCCCGCCTGAGGCATAACACCCCGCCGCCCGGGAGCCTGCCAGGGAACCTTCCGGGACCGGGAAAACCACCGCGCGGGCTTGAAACCGCCCGATGCGGCGTGCATGTTGCCTGCATGACCAAGAAGGCCACCGCCAATAAGCTGGGAGCCCTCGCCCTCGCCCTGGTCGATGCCGCCGGCGAGGGCTTCGGCGACCTGTCGCCCTCCGCCGCCGCGGCGGTGCTGACACTGCGCCATCACACCAGCCTGGGTACCACCGAACTGGCCGGTATCATCGGCCTGTCGCAGCCGGCCTGCACCCGCATGATCGACCGTCTGGTGGCCGACGGTCATGCCCGCCGTCTGCCGCCGGACGGGCGGGTGGTGCCAGTGGCGCTCACCGACACCGGACGCCGGTTGGGGGAGTTGATCCAGGCCCGCCGGCTGGCCGTGCTGCGCGAGGCGGTCGATGTGCTGGACAAGAAGGAGCGCAAGGAGTTTGATCGCCTCCTCGACCGCCTGCTGACGGCGGTGGTGCGCGATCCCGCCCATGCCCGCCGGGTCTGCCGGCTGTGCGACCGCCGGAGTTGCGGCGAGGGCGCCTGCCCGCACCCCGCCGGACCGCTGTCGGTATCCACCGCGCCCTGACGGCCGCCCCGCCGTCCCCTGACGAAGGCCCGCTCCATGCCGCTGATAACCTGGACTCCTGACTACAGCGTCGGCCACCCGGACCTGGACCAGGATCACCAGACTCTGGTCGATCTGATCAACATGCTGCATGAGGCCTGGGAAGCGGGCGAGGACCTGGACGTGCGGCTCGGCATCGTCAGCGAGCTGCTCATGTACACCGACTATCACTTCCAGCGCGAGGAACGCCTGCTGGCGGAACGGAACTATCCCCGTCTGGCGCAGCAGAAGGCCGATCACGCCGCCCTGCGCCAGAGCGTCGAGGATTTCCGCGCCCGCCACCTGTCGCAGGCCGACACCGCGTTGACAGCGGAAATCGAGGACTTCCTCAAAACCTGGATGATGTCCCACATCCTGGAGGAAGACCTGCGCTACCGACCGCTGTTCGAGACCTGACCGTCCCGGAACCGGCCACGATTCCGAGGGGTTCCGCCGCCCGCCGCTATGCCGCCGCCGAGGCGCGGGCCATGGGCAGGCTGACGTGGAAACTGGTGCCGATGCCATCGCCGTTGGGCTCGGCCCAGATGCGGCCACCGTGCAGTTCCACCACCTTGCGGCACACCGCCAGACCGATACCGGTGCCTTCATAGCGGCTGCGCGGATGCAGGCGCTGGAAGATCTTGAAAATGCGCTCGGTCTGATCGGCGGGAATGCCGATGCCGTTGTCCCGCACGGTCAACAACACCTGATCGCGGTCGGTGACGGCGGAAATGAGAATCTCCGGCGGCCGGTCGGGGTGGCGATACTTCACGGCATTGCCAATCAGGTTCTGGAACAGCCGCACCATGTCGCTGATGTCGCTGTGGACCGACGGCAGGGCATCGGCCACCTCCACGCGGGCGTCGGCCTCGTCCAGCGCCACCTTCAGATTGTCGAGCGCCGTCTGCAAGGGATCGTGCAGGGCGACGCTGCCCTCCTGGCGCTCTGCCCGGCCAACGCGGGAATAGTCCAGCAGGTCGAGGATCAGGCGGTCCATGCGGCGGGCACCCTCGGCGGCATACTCCATGAACTCCCGCGCCTCGATGGGCAACGTGGCGGTATGGCGGCGCTCCAGCAGGCTTAGGTAGCTGGTGACCATGCGCAGCGGCTCGCGCAGGTCGTGGCTGGCGACATAGGCGAAGTCCTCCAACTCGGCGTTGGACTGCTCCAACTCGCGCACCAGCGTCCGCAGATTTTCCTGGTAGGAGCGCTGGGCGGTCACGTCGTGGGCGACACCCTCGACGCCGACCACCCGGCCAGCCTCGTCCAGCACCGCTTCCTCCACCACCGCCAGAATGTGAACACTGCCGTCGCGGTGGATGTAGGAGCATTCGTAGGACCGGGTGAACGGCACCCCGGCCGCCAGTTGGGCCTGCCGCTCCCGCCACCGCGCCTGTTCCTCGGGCGGCATGAAGCGGAGATAGTCGGCCCGCAGGTCAGCCAGCGGATGCCCCATCACATCCTCCGCCGACGGGCTGAGGTAGCTGAACCGGCCTTCCAGGTCATGGGCGAAGACGGCGTGGTTCTTCAGGTTCTCCAGCAGGCCACGATACTTGCGCTCGCTCTCGCGCACCGCCTGCTCGGCCTGACGGCGGGCGCCGATGTCGACCAGCCCCAGCAGCATCACCGACTCGCCCTTGAAGACCGCCGGAGCCGCCGACAGCAATGCCCAGCCGCGCCGGCCATCGGCGGTCTGGATGGCGACCTCGCGGTCGGTCACCGGCGTGTCCCCGGATTGGCCGATGACGTCGCGGTCGCGCGGGTCGATCAGGAAATCACAGGCCCGCGCCGATTCCCCGAGACCCAGCATTTCCTGCGCCCGCTGATTGCTTTGCAGAACCACGCCGTCGCGGCTGCGCGCCATCACCAGCGGGAACGGCGCGGTCAGCGCCAGCATGCGGAACAGCTGCTCGCTTTCGCGCAATTCCGCCTCGCGGGCGGCGATGATGTCGAGGAAGAAGCGCAGGCTGCGCCCCATGTCGCCGATCTCGTCGCCGCCGTCGGTGGGGACCGGCGCCGGCCTGCCGGCGATATGGGCCGCCATGGCCCCTTGCAGGGCCCGCAGGCGCAGGATGACGCTTTCTCGCAGGTAGAGGAAGGTCAGCAGCATGACGACGGCGGTCGCCCCCAGAACGGCGGCGAACGTGACCTGCGACCGGTCGAATCGGTCGGCGGCGGCATTGGCGGCATCGCGGGCGGCCTGCTCGCCCTCGAAGAACCGCTGGGCCGAGGCGGCCCGCATCAGGTCCGCAAGGCTGCGATTGCGGGCCAGGGTGCCGCGGATGGCGTCTTCCAGTTCCAGCAGACGGCGGCGCAGCGGTAGAACGCCCACCGCGTCATCAAGCATCCAGGTGCGCAGATCCCGATGGACGCCCGCCGCCGTCGCCTGCTGGTCGGCTGGCAAGGCCGGCACCTGCCCGTGCAGGCGGTCGAGCGCCGCCGACGCGACCCGCGCCTCACGCTCGAAGACCGCCCGGTGGGATGCGATGGTGGCCGCCTGCAAGGCCCGCAGGGCGATCAGGGCCTCGCCGTGCCAAGCCTGCGGCTCCACCGTCTCGGTGAGGACAAGGCCGCGCTTCAGCACCACGCCGACCGTCTCCTCCAACTGGCGGCGCAGCCGCAAGCGCTCGGCCACCTGCTTATCGAGTTCATCCAGGGTTTCGACGAACCCGGTCTTCAGGCGGTTGATGGTGGCGACATTCTCCGCCGGGCCGCCACCATCGGCCAATTCATCGGTCAGGCGGTCGAGGGTGCGCACCAGATCGAGAATGCGCATCATCTCGGTTTCGCGGGCACCGTTGGTTTCCGTCAGCACCAGGGCCGACGCCTGGGCCGACAGCAGCGCCGACTGCCGGTCGAGCTTGGCGGCCGTCAGGATCGCGGGCAGGCGTTCGCGCGCCAGCCCGCCCACCTGCCCGCGCAGATCGGCGAAGGTATGCAGGGCGAAGGCCCCCAGCATCACCGTCAGACCAACGATGATCAGCAGAGCCGCCAATACCCGGAACGCAACACCGATGCGCCAGCGGCTCATGCCGCCCCCCTTCCCCTGCCTCGCGCGGCGGCGGACTCATCGGCCGGCCCCCGGACCGCCCCATCGACGACGCCCATCGCAAATTCGATGACATTATGTATCATCACCCGTCACAAGGGAATTGCCCACCTGAGGCAGCGCGACACGACAAGGGGATGCACATGATGGGGGCTTGTGCGGAGTGGTTGCGGCGCGGCGGAGCAATGGCGGCCGTGCTGGCGGGGTTGATGGCCTCCGCCACCGGGGCGGCCGTCGCGGCTCCGGCCGATACCCTGGCGGCAGTGCGGGAGCGCGGCGTGCTGATCTGCGGAGTCGGGGAAATCGCCGGGCTGGCCAAGCGCGATTCCACCGGCCGCTATATCGGCACCCGTGCCGACCACTGCCGGGCCATCGCCGCCGCCGCGTTGGGTGATCCCGAGGCGGTGAGTTTCGTTCCGCTGTTCGTCAGCGCCCGGTTCGAGGCCCTGCTGGCCGGCGACATCGACGTTCTGTTCGGCTCCACCTGGACCCTGGGGCGGGAGGCGGAGCGCCGCATCCGCTTCACCACCATCACCTACTATGACGGACAGGGGTTCGTCGCCCACCGCCACCATGGCTGGCGGTCCCTGGCCGACGTGACGGCAGCGCGGGTCTGTGTCGAGATCGGCACCACCGCCGCCGAGACCCTGCGCTTTTATGCCACCCAGACCGGCAAGCGCCTGGAGTTGGTGGAGACGGTGACCCGCGACGGCGCCTGGGAAACCTTCCTCGCCCACGGCTGCGACCTCATCACCACCGACCGCACCGCCCTGGTGGCCGACTTCACCGACAGGGTGCCCAAACCCGAGGATTACGTGGTGATGCCGGACATGATCTCGCGGGAGCCGCTGGCTCCGGCGGTGCGGCCGGGCGACTCGCGGTGGGAAGCGCTGGTGCGCTTCGTCATGCACGCCCTCATCCTGGCCGAGGCCAAAGGCATCACCGGCGCCCTGGCCGCGACGCCGGTTTCAAGCGCCGATCCGGAGACGCGCCATCTCCTCGGCCTCGATCCGGGGATTGGACGGCCGCTCGGGCTGGACGACGGCTGGGCCCGCCGCGCCATCGCCGCCGCCGGCAACTACGGCGAAATCTTCGAGCGCCACCTCGGCCAAGGCTCCCGCTTCGGCATGAGCCGCGGCCTCAACGCTCTGTGGACCGACGGCGGTCTGCTCTACCCGCTGCCGCTGCGCTGACACACGACAAGAAGACATGGGGGACCGTCCGATGAAATACCGCCCGCCCGCGCGCCTCGCCGCCGTCGCGACCATCGCCCTGTTCGCCTTCGGCGCCGCCCCACCCTCTGCCTCTGCCTCGGCCTCGGCTTCCGAGTTTCCATCGCGGGAGACCGAAGCCGGTACCCTCGCCGCGGTGCGTGACCGCGGTGTGCTGCTGTGCGGCGTCAACGAGGAATCGGGCTTCGCTCAGCGCGACGGCAGTGGCCGCTATGTCGGCATGCGCGCCGATATGTGCCGGGCGGTGGCGGCGGCGGTGCTGGGGGACGGCGAGGCGGTCACCTTCGTGCCGCTGTTCTCGGCAGCCCGCTTCAAGGCGCTGGCGGAGGGCGAAATCGACGTCCTGATGGGGGGCGCCACCTGGACGATGGCGCGCGAAGCCGCCTTCGACGTCCACTTCACCGGCACCAACTTCTTCGAGGGCCAGGGCTTCATCGCCCACCGCAATCTCGGTTACAGCAGTCTGGCCGACGTGAACCAGGCCGTCGTCTGCGTCATCGGCGAGACCACCACGGTCGAGAACCTGCACGCCTGGATCCGAGCGACCGGCAAGGACATCAAGCCGGTGGAACTGGTCACTTCGGACGGGGCCTGGAACACCTTCCTCGCCCACAACTGCGACCTGATGACCAACGACCTCGCCGGCATGGTCATGGCGCTGCGCGACCGCACCCCCGACCCCGACGATTTCGTCGTCTTCCCCGATGTCATCTCGCGTGAGCCGCTGTCGCCGGCGGTACGCAACGACGATCCACGGTGGGAGGCCATCATCCGCTTCACCGTCAACGCCCTCATCCTCGCCGAGGCCAAGGGCATCACCGCCGCCGCCGCCCGCGCCGGGCAGGAGTCCGAGGATCCGGAGGTGCGGCGGCTGCTTGGACTCGACCCCGGGATCGGGGCGCCGGTGGGGCTCGACGATGAGTGGGCGCGGCGGATCATCGCCGCCGTCGGCAACTACGGCGAAATCTTCGAGCACAACCTCGGCCAGGGATCACCCTACAAAATGGAGCGGGGGCTCAACGCCTTGTGGACGGACGGGGGCCTGCTCTATCCGTTGCCGATCCGCTAGGGGACGGCGACGGCGGCGATGCGCAACCGCTGCCGACGGCGGGCGTTTGTCGGGCGCAGGATCCTCCCGATGCCCTGAAGGAGACGGCCATGTTCCCCGCCACCGCCGCCCGTATCCGCGGCAGTTCCGCCGACCGCGCCAACCGGCGTATCGACGACGATACCGAACGCCGGGTGCTGACGGCGGCGCACCGCCTGCAAGATTTGCAGGGGCGGCTGGACGACCTGGAAAGCCGCCTGCGCGATCTGGACCGCGAATGGGATGTGGAACGGACGCTGATGGCCAACGCCGCCACGCTGACGGTAGCGGGTAGCCTGCTCGCCGCATTCGTCGATCGACGCTTCGTGGCGCTGCCGGCGGTGGTGGGCGGCTTCCTGCTTCAGCACGCGCTACAGGGCTGGTGCCCGCCGCTCACCATCCTGCGACGGCGCGGCATTCGGAGCGCCCGCGAAATCGAGGAAGAGCGCATGGCCCTGAAGGCGCTGCGGGGTGATTTCGACGGTCTTCCCGGCACCCCCGCCAGTGGCGGCCATGATCGCGGCCGGGCGGCGCTGGCGGCGGCACGCCGCGCCTGACCGGGCCACGCCAAGGGGGCACGCGGGCCGGATCAGTGGACGCTGACCGGCTCCAGGTCGTTCTGGCGGATGGCGGCCCAGGCCAGATCGCGGCTTTGGGCGATTCCCAGTTGGGTGCCATCGCCGGCGTGGATGGACCAGAACATCTGCCCGTCCACGGTCATCGACTTGGCGTAAGCGAGATCCTCGGCGCCCAGGGAGGCCAGTTCGGCCGGGCTGATGGTGGGGCGGGCGGTGCCGTCCAGGCTTTGAATCTTGTCGGTCATGATGTCCCTCGCTCCGCGTTCTCGCCGACCCGCCCTTGCGCGGCATCGGAACGACACGGTCATTGTGCCCTTATCATGTGAACGAAAGGTTTCCGCCCTCCGTTCGCGCTCTGCGTCGGCGGCAATGCTGCCCGGCATGGCGACCAGGGGACCAGCGGCCCTCGATCAGTCGCGATATTCGGGCTTCATCTCGATGGTGCGGGCCTTGCGGTCGCCGGGAGCGGCGGCCTTGGTCTCGATCTTGATCTGGCAGACCTTGGG
>JAEWWF010000245.1 GCA_023396465.1 Pseudomonadota bacterium | reverse complement strand
CGGATCTACGACATGCCGTCGGAGCAGCTGCAACTGGTGACCTTCGAGTGCCTGCTCCACCCGCGCTGGCGCAAGTGGAAGGTCAGCCGCGACGACGCCTTCATCGCCGAGACCTTCTGGCGCTGGACCCTTCATGCCCGCCTGTTCGGCCTGCTGCGACCGTTGACCGAGTGGCTGCGGCCGCTGGGCTGGCGCTGGTAGGCGCACAGCCCGGCGGCACGGGCCGGGGTGGCTTGGCGGTCAGCCGAAGGATTGGCGGTAGAGGGCCTGGATCTGTTCCGCCGTCGGCAGGTGGGCGGGGTCGGGCGCGAAACCCGGCGGCACCGCCGCATCGGCCATGCTGGCCAGGGCCTCCATGAAGGCGTCCTCGGAAATGCCGAAGGCGCGGGGGCTCGGTACCTCCAGGTCGGTACACAGGCGGCGCAGCCAGCCCACCAGCTTGGCGCCGGCGACATCGTCGTCGTCCTGCTCGTGCGCCACGCCCATGGCGCGGGCCGCCTCGGCATAGCGCTCCGGCGCCGCCGCCAAGCTGAAGCTGGTGACGGCCGGCAGCAGCATGGCGCTGCCAAGCCCTTGCGGCACCCGGAAGAACAGCGCCATGGCGCGACTCATGCCATCCACCAGCCCGTGCGAGGCATCGGAATAGGCGAGGCCGGCTTCCATGGCGGCGGTCATCATGTCCTCGCGCGCGTGGGCATCGCCGGGCGACTTGACCACCCGCGGCAGCGCCTTGCCGATCAGCCGCAGGGCCGACAGCGCCAGGGCGTCGGACACCGGCGTGGCGCGGCGGCTGACGTAGGCTTCCAGGGCGTGGGTGAGGGCGTTGAGGCCGCCGTCGATGGTCTGCCGGCGCGGCAGGTCGAGGGTCAGTTCCCAGTCGATGATGGCCCCTTCCGGCACGCAGCCGAGGCCGGCAAGGATCAGGCGCTCGCCGCTGCCCTGGTCGATGATGACGGCGAAGCGGCTAACTTCCGAGCCGGTGCCGGCGGTGGTGGGGATGCACAGCAGCGGCAGTACCCGCAGGTCGGCCACCTGCGGTAGCGCCCAGCGCCGTAGCGGCCCGCCGCCGCCGTAGAGCAGCAGCATGGCCTTGGCGACGTCCATCACCGAGCCGCCACCGAACGCCACCACGCCGTCGAAATCCCCCGCCTGTAGAACCGCCACGCCGCGCCGCGCCACCTCTTCGGTAGGCTCGCCGGTGCCGTCGTGGAAGACCTGGACGCAAGCGCCGGCCTCCTGCATCGGCGCAAGAACCCGCCGCAGCATGTCGCCGCCGGCCAGCGCCGGATCGGTGACCACCAGCGGCCGCCGCACACCCATGCGGCCAAGCACCTCGGCGGCGCGCGCGGCGGTGCCGCCGCCCACCAGCATGAACCGTGGACCCGTAAGCAAACTGGACATGAGCCATCCTCCCGTGCAGATCGCCGTATCCCGACGCGCGACATCGGTCCTTCGCGGACCCTTGTCTGTCGCAGGGAAAAGTCTACGCTTCTGTGCGGTGCAGCAGGTGTGCGAAAAAGGCATAGAGGCAACGGGGGTTTCCCGGCTCCGGCATGGCGCCCGCGGGTGTCGACGGTCGGCGGGGTGGTGGCCCTTTGCAGCGGCCATCACCCCGTGTTAGGCAAGGGAACGTGCCCGCCGCGCGGCGGGCGCCTCTTCTATGGTTTGACGGAAGCTCCCCCATGCGCCTGCACCTTTGCACTTGGCCCGACGTCGAGCGCTACCTCGGCACCTCCACCGGCATCATCGTTCCCATCGGCTCCACCGAGCAGCACGGTCCGAGCGGCCTGATCGGCACCGACGCCCTGTGCGCCGAAGCCATCGCCATCGGCGCCGGCGAGCGGCTGGAGGCCATGGTCGGACCGTCCATCAACATCGGCATGGCGGTGCATCACATGGCCTTCGCCGGCAGCATGACCTACCGCCCGTCGACTCTGGTGGCGGTCATCCGCGACTATGTGATGGCGCTGACGGCGCATGGCTTCCGCCGCTTCCTGTTCGTCAACGGTCACGGCGGCAACATCCCGACGCTGCAATCGGCATGGTACGAGATCCACGAGGAATTGAACCGAACCGGCCACCCCGATGCCGGTGACGTGCGGTTCGGGGTGCAGAACTGGTGGTCGGGCGCCCAGGTGAAGGCTTATGCCGACGAGGCCTTCGGCGCCGCCGAGGGCAGCCACGCCACCTGCACCGAGATCAGCCTGATGCAGTTCCTCTACCCCGACCACGCGCCGGTATTGGCGGCGCCGCTCGACCCGGCGGTCGCGCCGCATCACACCTTCCATGGCCCGGCCCATTACCGCGCCGTGCATCCCGATGGCCGCATCGGCTCCGACCCGTCGCTCGCCAGCCCCGACCATGGCGGTCGGCTGTTGGACATCGCGGTGATGGAGGCGATGGCGGCCTATGAGCGGCTGACGGCGGCTGGGTAGGAGGCGGAGGACGCGCCGTCATCCTCGCGGTGGATGACGGCGCGGTTCTTGCCCCCCGCCTTGGCGGCATACAGGGCATCGTCGGCGCGGCGGCGAACTTCGGCGGGTGTCGCGCCGTCCCGTGGCCAGAAGGCGATGCCGATGGAACAGCCGACCCGTGCCGTCCCGTCGCTGGTCCGGATCGGCTCGTTGAGGGCCTGGATGAGGCGCGCCGCCACCAGTTCGGCGTGACTTTCGGCGGCGCTGTCGGGGCCGTCGAGGATGAGCAGGAACTCGTCGCCCCCCAGGCGGGCGACCACGTCGTTGCCGCGCAGCGAGCCACAAAGGCGGGCGGCCACTTCCTTCAGCAATTCGTCGCCGGCACCATGGCCCATGGTGTCGTTGACGCGCTTGAAGCCATCCAGGTCGAAGGCCAGGAAGGCAAGGCCACGGCGTTCCCGCCCGCAGCGGGTGATGGCCTCCTCCAGCCAGGTGTCGAGACCGAGGCGGTTGGGCAGGCCGGTGAGGGGATCACTGTGGGCCCGGTCCTTCATGTCCCGCAGGTCGCGGCGGCTGTCCATGAGCGAGTCGAGGAGGGCCCGCAGCGATAGCGACAGGCTGGTGATCTCATGGGCTCCGTCCACGCGCGGGATCTCGCGCGCTTCGCCCTTGCGGATACGGTCGGCGGCCTCGGTGATGCGGCGCAGCGGCGCGGTGAGGGGGCCGACGGCATACCAGCCCAGCACCGCGAAGAGAGCCGCGACGGCAAGTCCGGTCAGGAATATCTCGCGTTGCAGGCTGCGCACCTGCGCCAGCGCCTCCGCCACCGGCTGACGCGCCAGCACCCGCCAGCCCAGGCCGGCGTAATCCCCATGGCCGGAGCCGAGGGCGTAGCCGGTGAGGTAATCCTTGCCGTCCGGCCATGTCTCGATGATCCAACCGTTGTCGCCGCCAGCCGCGAGGCCGAGACTTCGCAGGCCGAGGGGATGGCCCCGCATCTCGTCGGGACCAAGCAGGACCGTGCCGTCGACGCCGACGATATAGAGCTGGGCGCCGATCCGTTCCCGCAGCGGCCGCATGAACGAGGCCTCGATGTCCTCCGCCCAGCGCCAACTGAGGTGGGCGGTCAGAACCCCGGCCTTGGTGCCGTCCTTCGCCTCGACGGGCATGGCGATGTCGACGAACTGCATGGGACGGCCATCGGGGTTGGGCAGTTTGCTCGCCAGCAGCACCGCGTCATGCACGTCACCGACGAAGAGTTCATCCTTGCCCTGCCGGTAGACCGGTCGCTGGGATATGTCGGTGCCTTCCAGCACCCCGTCGCTGGCCGCCATCACGCGGCCGTCGGGCGACAGGAAGCCAATCCAGGAAAACAGCGGAATGGCATCCTGAAGGCCGTCCAGAAGCAGGCGGGCCTCACCAGGGGTGTTGGCCGGATCGCGTACCGCCGACAGGGCCGAGAAGGCGCGCAATTCGCTGACACGCGCCCACATGGTGCGGTCGAGCTTCTCGGCCATCTGGAAGGTGGTTTCCGACAGCGATTGACCGATCTCGGCCGTCAGGCGCTTGCCTGCCAGTTGCCCCACCCAGGCGGTCAGAATTGTTGTGAGGAGCACCATCAGCAGCGCAAGAGCCACTGCCGTCTGAGTCCGCAGGCTCCAAGACGCGATCTTCATGCCGCAAGGATAGGGACTACCACAAAAGGGGTAAATGCCGGGCGGCAAGCAGTTTGAAAAGAAAAGCGGCGTCCTCCTGGTAGGGCAGGAGGACGCCGAAGGTGTGCGCGGATCGTCGCGCGGGGGGAGCCCTGGGAGGGAGTCAGGTCGGGCTCGAAACGGGGCGGATGTCAGACGATGCCG
This sequence comes from Pseudomonadota bacterium, assembly GCA_023396465.1. GTDB lineage: Bacteria > Pseudomonadota > Alphaproteobacteria > Rhodospirillales > Rhodospirillaceae > Caenispirillum. Next base: position 3,798 of record JAEWWF010000245.1, on the reverse strand, counting down.
GACTGGCGCAGCCGCTCCACAGCGTCGGCATCAAGGCCGAGGCCCTGGAGCACCGCGTCGGTATCCTGGCCAAGGGTCGGCGGCGCGCGGTCGTAGGTGACCGGCGTGGCGGAAAACTTCATCGGGCTGGCGACCAGATCGACATGCCCGGCGGTCGGGTGCGGCACGCTCACCTTCAGGCCACGGTGGACGACCTGCGGATCGGCGAAGACCTGATCGAGCGTGTTGATGGGGCCGCAGGGGACGCCGGCGGCTTCCAGACTCTCCAGCCAGAAGGCGGAGGGGCGGGCGCGGATCAGGTCGGCGATCTGCGGCACCAGCACGTCGCGGTTCTGCACGCGGGCGCGGTTGGTGGCGTAGCGGGCATCCTGCGCCAGCTCCGGCTGGCCGGCGACGGCGCAGAAGCGGGCGAACTGGCCGTCGTTGCCCACCGCCAGGATGATGTAGCCGTCGGCGGTCTGGAAGGCTTGGTAGGGGACGATGTTCGGGTGGGCATTGCCCAGCCGCTTCGGCACCGTGCCGCCGGCGAGGTAGTTCATCGCCTGGTTGGCCAGTGTCGCCACCTGCACGTCGAGCAGCGCCATGTCGATATGCTGGCCCTCGCCGGTGCGCTCCTTGTAGGACAGTGCCGCCAGGATGGCCGAGGTGGCGTACATGCCGGTGAATATGTCTGTGATGGCGACCCCGACCTTCATGGGCTCGCCGCCTGGGGCGCCGTCCGGGGCGCCGGTCAGGCTCATCAGCCCGCCCATGCCCTGGATCATGAAGTCGTAGCCGGCGCGGTGGGCGTAAGGTCCGTCCTGGCCGAAGCCGGTGATCGAGCAATAGACCAGCGACGGGTTGACCGCCTTCAGGCTGGCGTAGTCGAGGCCGTACTTCTTCAGGCCGCCGACCTTGAAGTTCTCGATCACCACGTCGGCATCGGCGGCCAGCTTGCGCACCAGCTCCTGCCCCTCGGGACGGGTGAAGTCGATGGTGACGGAGCGCTTGCCGCGATTGGCCGACAGGTAATAGGCGGCTTCCGAAGTGTCGGCGCCGGCCTCGTCCTTGAGGAACGGCGGGCCCCAGCCGCGGGTGTCATCCCCGGCGCCGGGGCGCTCCACCTTGATGACCTCGGCGCCGAGGTCCGCCAGCATCTGCCCGGCCCAGGGCCCCGCGAGGACGCGGCTCAGGTCGAGGACGCGGACATGGGCAAGCGGGCCGGTCATGGTGGCGAAGTCTCCTGGCGGCGACAGCGGAAAGTCGTGGATAGGGGAAACGCGGCGGAACGGCCGTTTGGGAAGCCGGGCAGGGATCGGTCGTCCCGCCGCGTTTCAACAGGCGCTCGGCGTCAGCCGAAGGCCTGCAGTCCGGTCTGGGCGCGGCCCAGGATGAGGGCGTGGACGTCGTGCGTGCCCTCGTAGGTGTTGACGGTTTCCAGGTTGATCATGTGACGGATGACCTGGAACTCCAGGCTGATGCCGTTGCCGCCGTGCATGTCGCGGGCGACGCGGGCGATCTGCAGGGCCTTGCCGCAGTTGTTGCGCTTGATGAGGGAGATCATCTCCGGCGCCCAGTTGCCCTCGTCGATCAGGCGACCGACGCGCAGGCAGGCCTGCAGGCCGAGGGTGATTTCCGTCTGCATGTCGGCCAGCTTCAGCTGCACCAGCTGGGTGTGGGCCAGCGGGCGGCCGAACTGCTTGCGGTCGAGCGTGTACTGGCGGGCACGGTGCCAGCAATCCTCGGCGGCGCCCATGGTGCCCCAGGCGATGCCGTAGCGGGCCTTGTTGAGGCAGCCGAACGGACCGCCGAGACCGCTGGCGCCGGGAAGCAGGTTTTCTTCCGGCACGAAGCACTCGTCCAGCACGATCTCGCCGGTGATGGAGGCGCGCAGGGACGCTTTCTGGGTGATCTTCGGCGCCGAGAAGCCCTTGGAGGTGGCTTCGACGATGAAGCCCTTGATCTTGCCGTCATGGGCGTCGGACTTCGCCCACACGATGGCGATGTCGGAGATCGGGCTGTTGGTAATCCACATCTTGGAGCCCGACAGCAGGTAACCGCCGTCGACCTTCTTGGCGCGGGTCTTCATGCTGCCGGGGTCGGAGCCGGCGTCCGGCTCGGTCAGGCCGAAGCAGCCGATCATCTCGCCGGTGGCCAGCTTCGGCAGGTACTTCTTCTTCTGCTCTTCGGTGCCGTAGGCATAGATCGGGTGCATGACCAGCGACGACTGCACCGACATGGCGGAGCGGTAGCCGCTGTCCACCCGCTCCACTTCGCGGGCGATCAGGCCATAGGCGACGTGGGAGACGCCGGAGCAGCCATAGTCTTCCGGAATGGTCGGGCCGAGCAGGCCGAGTTCGCCCATCTCGGACATGATCTCGCGGTCGAAGCGCTCATCCTCGAAGGCGCTGGTGACGCGCGGCTGCAACTTTTCCTGGCAGTAGGCGCGGGCGCTGTCGCGCACCATGCGCTCTTCGTCGGTGAGCTGCTGGTCGAGGAGGAACGGGTCTTCCCACGTAAACGGCATCATGGTTCCGGCTTCTCCGAATGTCGGACGTCTCTTGCAGGTCTGAGGATGGCGCGGCGGGGCAGGGGGATCAAAGACGGAGTTGTGATGTGAGGTATAGGGGAAAGTTATGGCTCCATTGCGGGGGTGAAGGAAACAGGATAGGTTTTCACCCTCGATCACCTGGGGGCGGTGGCCATGGACCTGCGCCAACTGCGTTACTTTCTCGCCATCTGCGACGATGGTGCCTTCACACGGGCGGCGGAGCGGCTGCGGGTGGCGCAGCCCGCCCTGTCGGCGCATGTGAAGGCGCTGGAGGAAGAACTGGGGGTGGAGCTGCTGCTGCGCACCGCCCGCGGCGTGGTGCCCACCGAGCAGGGGGCCCGGCTGGCCGCCCATGCCCGCCGCATCCTGGCCGAAGTGGAGTCGCTGCGCGACGACATCCGCGGCGCCGGCTCGGTGCCGTCGGGGCCGGTGGCGGTGGGCATCCCGACCTCGCTTGGCATGGTGCTGACGGTGCCGTTGGCGCTGGCGGTGCGGCGGGCGCTGCCGCAGGTCACCCTGCGCATCGCCGAGGGCCTGTCCGGCCACACCCTGGAATGGCTGCGGGCCGGGCAGCTGGACCTTGCCATCGTGTTCGACGTCGACACCCCCCAGCGCCTGGCTCTGACGCCGCTGGCGCAAGAAGAACTATGGGTGATCGGCCCGAAAGGCGATCCGTTGCTGACCAGGGCCGAGGACGCGGGCCTGCCCTTCGCCGAGGCGGCGGGCCTGCCTCTCATTCTCACCGGCGCTCCCCACGGTCTGCGACGGGAGGTGGAGCGCACCGCCCGGGAAACCGGCGTGCCGCTCAACGTGATCCTGGAGTTGGACGCGCTGGACCACATCAAGGCGCTGGTCGAGGGCGGGGCGGGCTATGCCATCCTGTCGCGCCGGGTGGCGGCGCGGGAACTGGATCAGGGCCGGCTGGCGGGGGCGGCCATCGTCGCTCCCACCATCGACCGCACCATCCAGCTGGCCCACCCGTCGGACCGGCCGCTGTCCATCGCCGCCGGGGCGGTGCGCGGGCTGCTGCTGGAGATCGTCGACGGGCTGACCCACGACAGGCAGTGGCGGTAGAGCCCTAGAGCGGATTTCGAGCGTTGCGAATGGCGAGTGATTCCCAAAGGGCGGAAAATCTGATTCATGATGCTGGCTGGAGCGTGGAGGCCAGCCTGAATGGGACAGCCTCTATCGATGGATTTGCGGTCGCGGGTCTTGGCGGCGATTGACGGCGGCATGAGTTGCCGGTCGGCGGCGGCTCGGTTCGGAGT
>JAEWWF010000246.1 GCA_023396465.1 Pseudomonadota bacterium | reverse complement strand
GAGTGATGCCCTGCTGCGCCAGCGTTTCGCCCTGTTCGCCAGTCTCTATCACGCCTTGCTCGGCCATCATCCGGCGCTGCCGCAGGCGGCGACGACGGTCTACCGGGCCACCGGCCAGCGCCGGCCGCTCACCGGTCTGGTGCCGCTGGCCGAGGTGGTGCCAGTTCCGACGGTGGACCTTCCGGGCGACCACTACGAGGTGATGCGTCCGCCGCTGCTGGAGCGGATCGCCGCCGACATGGCCGCCGTGCTCAGGGACGGCGGGCGGTGACGATGCGGGCGGTGGCGTGGAGGGCGAAGGGGCCGGTTCCATGGCGGTCTTCCGCCAGCGCCCGATAGGTGGCGAGCAGGCGGTCCGCCTCGGCCGTCGACAGGCTGCCGAACAGCGCCGCCGACACCGGCGACAGCCCCGGCAGCGCCGCCGCCAGCCAGGCCGCCGAGGGGACGTCCCAAGCCTGCCTGACCGTCCGTTCCTCCACCCCGGCAAAGCCGGCGGCGCGCAGTTCGGTGGCGGCCGCTGCGGGTGCGCAGAGGGCGGCCCAGGCCGGCGGCGGTCCCTTGGGGGAAAGGTCGAGACCAGCGGCGGCGGCGGCATCCCGCATCAGGATTTGCGACTCGTTATCGTCCGGGGCGCCCCAGACCACGGTCGCGAAGCGCGCCCCCGGCCGCAGCACCCGCAGCACCTCGGCGCAGGCGGCGGCGCGGTTGGGAAAGAACATATGGCCGAACACGGAGACCACCGCATCCATGGCCGCCGCCGGCAGCGCGAGGCGGCCACCATCCATCACCGCCGCCGTCACCGCGATACCGGCATCGTCGGCCCGTCGGCGCAGGCAGCGGATGGAGGCGGGGGAAAAGTCCACCGCCGTCACCGCCAGTCCGGCCGCCGCTGCTTCCAGCGCCAAGCCGCCGGTGCCGGCGGCAAGGTCGAGCAGGCGGGCATCCGGCGGCGGTGCCAGCGCCGCCAGGGCGGCGCGGCCGAACTTGAGGACGAAGGGCTCGAAGCCGTCGCGATAGGCGTCGACGGTGGCATCCCAGGCCGCCGGATCGTCGGGGGTCATCGCCGCTGCCTCCCGCTGCTGTGGGGAATTAGGGAAAGGTCCGCAATGCGTGTAAGATATGTGTACTTACATAATTTCCCGTTATGGAGGAATTTTCCATGGTTGACAAGGTTCAGCAGTTTCTTGACGGGCTGGAACGGGACGATCCGGTGAAGCACGCCATCATCATGCAGGTGCGGGCGCTGGCGCGGCGGCTGTGTCCGCAGGCGCAGGAGCGTTTCATGTACAACGGCATCGTCGTTTACGCCGGGGCGCCGGTCTGCGGGTACTTCGCCCGCAAGGCCCATGTGACGGTGGAACTGGAGCGGGGATGCGATCTGGCCGATCCAGCCGGTGTGCTGGAGGGCACCGGCAAGAACCGCCGCCACATCAAGCTTCAGTCCTCCGACGACATCGCCGCCCGCCACCTGGAGGACTATCTGAGCCGGGCCTTCGCGGCGGCAGTCGATGCTTCTTAAAAGTGTATCTGCAATAATGAACTTGCATAAGATGTATCGTGTCGCTACTCTCCCGCCATGATTTTACCCTGGGGGAGCGTGACGATGACCCTGGCATTGACTGGCGGGCCGGCGGTGCGGCGGCAGGACTATCCGGCGTGGCCGCACCATGACGGGGCGGAGGAAGCGGCCCTTCTGCGCGCCCTGCATCATGGCCAGTGGTGGCGCATGAGCGGGCGGGAGGTGGACGCTTTCGAGACCGAATTCGCCGCCCATCACGACTCCCCCCATGCGGTGACGGTCACCAACGGCACCCATGCCCTTGAAGTGGCGTTGCTGGCGGCGGGTGTCGGCCCCGGTGACGAGGTGATCGTGCCTGCCTTCACCTTCATCTCCACCTCCATGGCGGTGCAGCGGGTGGGGGCGGTGCCGGTGGTGGCCGATGTCGACCTCGCGACCTACTGCCTCGACCCTGTCGCCGCCGAGGCCGCCGTCACCGACCGCACCCGCGCCATCATTCCCGTCCATATGTGCGGCCACTTCGCCGACATGCAGGCGTTGCGGGCACTCTGCGCGCGGCGCGGTCTGGTGCTGATCCAGGACGCCGCCCATGCCCACGGCGCCGCCGGTCAAGACGGCCGCAAGGTCGGCGCCTGGGGCTCCACCGCCTGCTTCAGCTTCCAGAACTTCAAGCTGATGACGGCGGGAGAGGGCGGTCTGGTGCTCTGTCCCGATCAGGCGACGCGCGACCGGGTGTTTCTGCTCGCCAACTGCGGCCGGCCGGCGGGGGATCGCGCCTATCAACACGTCATGCTCGGCTCCAACTACCGTCTGAGCGAGTTCCAGGCCGCCGTTCTGCGGTGCCAGCTGGCGCGGCTCGAGTCGCAGACCGACCGCCGCGAATCCAATGCGGCGGCCGCCTCGACCGCCCTGGCGGCGATACCGGGGGTGATCCCGCAGGCCCACACCGCCCTGGCCAGCCGCCATCCCCACTACATGCTGATGTTCCGCCTCGACCGGGATGCCTATCCCGAGGTTGACCGCAATCGTCTGGTCGATGCCCTGGTGGCGGAGGGCATTCCGGCCTTCCGCGCCTATCAGGCACTTTACCGTATCCCCGCCTTCCATCTGCCTCCCACCTGTGGCCTCGACACCGAGACCCTGGCGCGGCACTGCCCGGCGACCGAAGCCATCGCCGCCGATGCGGTCTGGGTCCATCACCGGGCCCTGCTGGGGTCGCGGGAGGATGCGCTCGACATCGCCCGGGCGGTCGAGAAGGTGCTGGGCGCCAAGGGCGCGCTCGTGCCGGTGGCGGCGTGACGCGGGGCGCGGGGTGGTGATCCGTCTTGCCTGCGTCGGGGCCGGATGGGCGGTCCGCACCATCTGGCTGCCGTTGATCCGCGATCTGCCGCACTGGACGGCGGTGGGCATCGCCGATCCCGACCCCGATGCCCGCGCCGCCGCCGTCGCCGTCTGTCCCGGCATGCGACAGGCGGAGACGGTGGAGGCGCTGCTGGATCAGGGGGAGGCGGACATCGTCCTGATCGCCTCCCCCAACCTGTTGCATGTCCCGCACGCCGAGGCCGCCTTGCGGGCCGGGTGCGGCGTGATCGTCGAGAAGCCGGTCTGCTTCACCGCTGCCGAGGCGGCGCGGCTGGTCGCCGTGGCGGAGACGGCGGGGCGCCTCCTGTGGGTCAGCCGCGCCACCGTGGAGCGCCGGGATGTGACCATCCTGCATGATCAGGTCGCCGCCGGTGCCGTCGGGCCGGTCCATGCCGTCGATCTTTCCTGGCTGCGGGCCTCGGGCGTGCCGCGTGTCGGCACCTGGTTCACCCGCCGCGTCTCGGCCGGCGGCGGCGTTCTCGCCGATCTGGGGTGGCACATGCTGGATGTCGGCCTCGGTCTGCTGGGGCATCCGCCGCCGGTCGCCGCTCAGTGCGTGCTGCATCGGGACACCGGACCCCTGGGCGGCGCGGCGGGGTGGCTGGGGGCGCCACCGCAGGCGGCGGAAGTCCCCTGGCCGCCGGGGACGGTTGACGTCGAAACCCGTGCCCATGGCAGCCTGACACTGGCGGGCGGGGGGCTGGTGCGGCTGTCGGTGGCCTGGCAGTCGCACGCGCCGCGCGACATCTGCCGCGTCACCGTCAACGGACGGGACGGTAGCCTCGACCTGATCACCACCTTCGGTTTCAGTCCCGTCGGCGTCGAGCATCCGTCGTTGACCCTGACCCGGCGCGGACAGGTCGAGGATTTGACGCCGCCGCGCGAGGACGTCCACGCCCCCTATCGCCGCTTCCTGACACGGGTGGCGGAGGACGTCGCCGCCGGCCGCCTGCCGGGGGCGACGGCGTTGACGTCGGTCGCCGCGTCGCTGGAGGCGCTTTATGCCGCCGCCAGCTGGAGGTGACCCCCCGCGTGTCAGCGTCATCGTGCCGGCCCATGCCAAGGCCGCCCGCCTGCGCCTGACCCTCTGCGCCCTGGTGCCGCAATGCCGGGATCATCCCGGGCGCGAACTTCTGGTGGTGGCCGACGGCGCCACCGCCGAGGTGGCGGCGGTGCTGGCGGGTCTGGAGGATGTCCGCGTCGCCCGCACGCCCGGCCTCGGCCGCGCCGGCGCCCGCAATGCCGGCGCCAGGGCGGCGGCGGCGGACCTGCTGCTGTTCGTCGATGACGATATCCTCACCGGACCCGATTTCGTGTCGGCGCATGTGGCCGCCCAGGCGGCCGGTCCGGCCCTGGTGCATGGCTCCCTGCGCGAGATGATCGGCCTGCTGCGGGTCGACGATCCGGCCGACGGCGGACCCGGCGTGCCGCCGGTCGCGGCCGAGGCGCTGAGGGAAGGCCGCTGGACGCCGGCCGGGGTCCGCCTGACCACAAGCGCCCTGGAACGGGCGGCGGAAGGGGTCTTCGCCGGCAGCCTGCCGGTGAACGCCCCATGGCTGGCCAGCGCCGGCGCCAATGTCTCCGTCCCTCGCGCCCTCTGGCGGGCGGTTGGCGGCTACGATGAAGGGTTCGGGCGGCGCTGGGGCATGGAGGATCTGGATTTCGGCTGGCGCCTGTGGTCGGCCGGCCATGCCGTCCGCCTGTGCGAGGCGGCGCGCGGCTACCATATGTCCCACCACGATCCGCGCCACTGGGACGAACAGGCGCCGAACCTGGACGCCTTCCTGCGTCGGGTCGGGCCGGTTCCCGAAGCCCTGGCGCTGCCGGCGCTGCTGTCGCCGGCCGGCTCGCCAGAAGCCTACGCCGCCGAGGTGGTCCGGTGGAGGAACAGGCGGGCACCCGATCCGTCGCTCCCGACGCCGGCATGACGGCCGAGGGCGTCGGTGAAGGCCGCCAGGGTGCCGAACAGCCGCCGAGTCTGGGAGCGGTAGAGACATCCCGCCTCCCGCCACGCCGGCCAGTCGGCCGCCTCCTCCTGGAGCATCGCCGGAACCGGCGGCGGCCGGTCGTCGGCATAGGGAAATTCCCCGTACCAATGGGTCGGAGCGAGGGCCAGGGCGGCGGCGCGCACCGCCAGATGATCGACGTGGCCTCCGCATCCGCGCGGCGCCACCAGGATATCCCACCCCGGCAGGCTCCGCAGGCGATGGGTCAGCAGGGCGGTCATGGCGGCCAGATCGTCGGGCAG
>JAEWWF010000192.1 GCA_023396465.1 Pseudomonadota bacterium | reverse complement strand
GCTGTCGGGACCGTTGCTGGACCGTATCGACATCCATGTGGAGGTGCCGGCGGTGCCGCCCTTCGCCCTCGCCGCCGCGCCCGCCGGGGAGCCAACGGCGGTGGTGGCGGCGCGGGTGACGGCGGCGCGGGAGGAACAGCGCCGCCGCTACGCCCGCCTCAGCCCCGACCGCCCGGTGCGCTGCAACGCCGACGCCGACGGCCAGCTACTGGAGCATGTCGCCGCCCCCGACGATGCCGGCCGCGCCCTGCTGACCGAGGCGGCGCAGCGGCTGCACCTGTCGGCGCGCGGTTATCACCGCATCCTGCGCGTCGCCCGCACGCTCGCCGATCTCGCCGGCAGCGATGGCGTGCGCCGCCTGCACATCGCCGAAGCCCTCACCTACCGCCGCATCCTGCCGGGCCGGATCACGGCGTGAGGACAGCGCACCGCCACCAGACCAGAGCAAAAAGAGGGACACCATGGCGATCATCCTGTCCATCGACGGCGGCGGCATTCGCGGCCTGATCCCGGCCATCGTGCTGGCGGAGATCGAGGCCCGCCTTCAGGCCAAGGCGGAAGACATCCTGGATGCCGACCGCAAGCGGACCATCCGCGCCACCAAAGGGCCGGAGCGGCCGCTGGTGGATCTGGTGGAGGTGTTCGACCTCATCGCCGGCACCTCCACCGGCGGCATCATCGCCGCCGGCCTGACCTGCCCCAAGCCCGGCGACGGCACCGCCCCGGCCATGACCGCCGCCGCCCTGGTGCGGCTTTACGAACAGGAAGGGCCGGAAATTTTCCCGCCCCATATTTTCCGCCGCATCATCGGGCTGATCGAGGAATCCTATAGCGAGAAGCCGCTGGAGGCGAAGCTCAAGACCTACCTCGGCGACGGCCGGCTGTCGCAGGCGCTGGGCGCCGTGCTGATCCCCGCCTACGACATCGAGGCCCGCCGCACCGTGTTCATGAAAGGCGCCGGCCCCCGGCCACACCCCAGGCCCCGCGCCTATTCCGACTACACCTTCCGCGACGCCGCCCGCGCCACCTCCGCCGGCCCGACCTACTTCGAGCCGGAGCCGGTGACCGACCTGACCACCCAGGAGGTCCGTGTCCTGATCGACGGCGGCGTGTTCAACAACGACCCCGCCCTCTCCGCCTATGTGGAGGCGCTCAAGCTTGGCCACGCGGAGGAGGACATCATCGTCGCCTCCCTCGGCACCGGCACCGCCAGCACCCCCTACGCCTACGACAAGGCGCGAACCTGGGGGGCGCTGTCGTGGGTGTCGCCACTGCTCGACAAGCCCATCATCTCCATCATGATGCAGGGGCAGGCCGACGCGACCAACCATCACATGACCGAGCTGCTGAACGACGACAGCCGCCGCTACTTCCGCTTCGATGCCAGCCTGCTCGGCCGCGCCAACGACGCCCTCGACGACGCCAGCCCCAAGAACCTGAAGCGCCTGCTGGCGGTGGCGGAGGAGCTGATCGCCACCGAGAGCGACACCCTCGACACCGTCGTCGCCCTGCTGGCGGAGAGGATGACAGTTGGCTAGCCAATCTCCGCCCAGGGGCGACGGTCAGGCACCATCGGCCAGCGCCGCGAAGCGGCTCACCAGCCGATCGCGCAGGGCGGCCACCCGCATGGGCTCCAACCGTTGCGGGGGCGAAACCAGCATCAGCGGATGTGGCGGCGGCGCCCAATCCTCCAGCACCTTGACCAACCGGCCGGCCCGCACGTCGTCGGCGATGTCGATGCAGGCCTTGTTGGTCAGCCCGGCACCGGCCACCGCCCATTGCCGGGTCTGGGCACCGTTGTTGCATACCAGGGACGGGCGCACCCGCACCGCCATGGCTTGCCCATCGCCGAAAAAGCTCCACTCATCGACCAATCGGTCGCCGGAGCGGCGGACGATGCAGCGGTGGCGGGCCAGATCGGCGGGCGTCCGGGGCGTTCCCGCCCGCTCCAGGTAGGCCGGCGCCGCCACCACCACCATGCGGGTGGAGACCAGCCGCCGCGCCCTGAGGCCGCTGTCGGCCAGCGAGCCGACCCGGATGGCGAGATCGACCCCGCCGGCCACCAGATCGACCACGGCATCGGTCAGCTCCAGATCGACCGCCACCTGCGGATGCTGGCGCTGAAACGCCTCCAGCAGCGGCGCCACATGCTGCATGCCCAGATCGTAAGGGGAGGTGACACGGATCAACCCGGCGAAGGGGGCGCCGCCACCCCGCACCGCCTCGGCCAGCGCCTCCCACTCCCCCACCAGCCGCTCGCTGGCGGCCATGAAGCGGCGGCCTTCCTCGGTCAGCGACAGCGACCGGGTGGTGCGCAGGAACAGGCGCACGCCCAAGTGCTCCTCCGCCGCCTTCAGGCGGGCGCTGATGGTGGCCGGCGACAGCTTGGTCTCGCGCGCCACCGCCGCCATGCGCCCGACCTCGGCGATACGGCGGAGCAGGCGGATATCGTCCAGGGCCAGGCTCATTGTTCAGAATTCCGGAACAGTGTTTTCGGTTTTGGCGGCATTCTCCATTCCCACGACATACACCATTCTCCAGCCCATCAAATTCCCTTTCTCGACGGCAGGACATCCATGACCCGCACCGACGACATCCTGTTTCAGCCGCTCCGCATGGGCGGAGTGGAGTTGAAAAATCGCATCGCCATGGCGCCCATGACCCGCTCCCGCGCCGGTCAGCCGGGCAACGTGCCGACCGACCTGATGGCCACCTATTACACCCAGCGGGCGGGCGCCGGCCTGCTGATCAGCGAAGGCACCCAGGTGTCGCCGGTCGGTCAGGGCTATGCCTTCACGCCGGGCATCCACTCGGCGGAACAGACCGCCGGCTGGCGGCGGGTGACCGAGGCGGTGCATGCCCACGGCGGCCGCATCTTTGCCCAGCTATGGCACGTCGGGCGCATCAGCCATCCGCTGCTGCATGGCCTGGAGCCGGTCGCCCCCTCGGCGGTGGCGGCTCCCGGCGGCAAGGCCTTCGTGGTCGATGGCGACGGCCCGCGGATGGTCGACACGCCGACGCCCCGCGCCTTGACCACCGACGAGGTGCGCGCGGTGGTGGAAGAATTCGCCCAGGCCGCCCGCAACGCCCAGGAGGCCGGCTTCGACGGTGTCGAGCTGCACGCCGCCAACGGTTATCTGATCGACCAGTTCCTGCGCTCCGACAGCAACCGGCGTGATGACGTCTATGGCGGCAGCCTCGACAACCGGCTGCGCTTCCTGGCCGAAGTGACCGAGGCAGTGGCCGGCGTGGTCGGCGCCGACCGGGTGGGCGTGCGCATCGCGCCGTTCCTGGAGTTGAACGGCATCCACGACGACGACCCGCACGGCCTGTTCCTGGCGGTGGCGCGGCTGCTGGACGGCCTGGGCGTCGCCTACATCCACACCAGCGAGTCGAGCCCGATGGAACTGCCGCCGGGTCACGACCCGGTGCCGGCCGGCTTCCGCCGGGCGCTGCGCGAGGCCTATCGCGGCACCATCATGGTGGCTGGCGGATATGATGGCGCGCGAGCCCGCGCCATCCTGGAGTCGGGCCTTGCCGATGTGGTCGCCTTCGGCCGTCCCTACATCAGCAATCCCGACCTCGACGCCCGTCTGGCCGCCGGCCTGCCGTGGGCGGAGCCGGACC
>JAEWWF010000239.1 GCA_023396465.1 Pseudomonadota bacterium | reverse complement strand
CGGCCTGCGCCCCGGTGACGTGCTGCAAGCCGCCGCCGCGACGGAGAGCGGCCAATGAAGCTCGGCATTTCGGGGCACATCACCCAGGCCTTCATCCGCTCGCCGCTGACGCCGCTCTTGCTGCTGGCGTCACTGGTGGTCGGGCTGGTGGCGCTGATCCAGCTGCCGCGCGAGGAAGAGCCGCAGATCAGCGTGCCCATGGTCGACATCCTGGTCACCGCCAACGGCCTGCGTGCCGTCGATGCCGCCGAACTGGTGACCAAGCCGCTGGAGGACATCGTCAAGGGCATCGACGATGTGGAGCACGTCTATTCCCAGACTGTGGACGACCACGTCACCGTCACCGCCCGCTTCGACGTCGGCACCAGCGAGGACGCCGCCATCCTGCGGGTGCATGAAACCATCCGCGCCAACATCGCCCGCATCCCCATCGGCATCCCCGAGCCATTGATCGTCGGGCGCGGCATCAACGACGTGCCCATCGTCGTCCTCACCCTGTTCGCCGAGGACGGCCCGCAGGCGGCGCGCTGGGACGACAACGCCCTGTTCAACATCGCCGATACCCTGCTGCCGGAACTGATGAAGGTGAACAACGTCGGCCTCACCTTCATCGTTGGTGGCCGCGCCGACCAGATCCGCGTCGAGCCCGACCCGGAGAAGCTGGCGCTCTATGGCGTCACCCTGAAGGACGTGGTCGACAAGGTGGAGAACGCCAACCGCTCCTTCACCGTCGGGCGGGTGCGCGACGGCGGCCGGTCGCTGCCGGTGGTGGCGGGGCAGACCCTGCACGGCGTCCCCGACATCGGCCAGTTGCTGGTCACCACCCACGACGGCCGGCCGGTCTACGTGCAGGACGTCGCCGAGGTGGTGGTCGATGCCACCCCCGGCGATGCCCGCGTCTGGCAGATCAAGGCGAGCGAGGATGCCCGCCCCACCGACGCCCGCCCCGCCGTCTCCATCGCCCTCGCCAAGCGGGCCGGCGCCAATGCGGTGACGGTGGCCGATGCGGTGCTGACGCGGCTGGAGGGGCTGAAGGGCGACCTCATCCCCGCCGGCATCGCCGTCGAGGTCACCCGCAACTACGGCGCCACGGCGCTGGAGAAGGCCGACGAACTGCTGTTCCACCTCGGCCTCGCCACGGTGTCCATCGTCGTCCTCATCACCGCCGCCATCGGCTGGCGGGAAGGCGTGGTGGTGGCGGTGGTGATCCCCACCACCATCCTGCTCACCCTGTTCGCCAGTTGGCTGATGGGCTACACCATCAACCGCGTCAGCCTGTTCGCCCTCATCTTCTCCATCGGCATCCTGGTCGATGACGCCATCGTGGTGGTGGAGAACATCGTCCGCCACTGGCAGATGAAGGATGGCCGCTCCATCCTGCGCAAGTCCATCGAGGGCGTGGCGGAGGTGGGCAACCCGACCATCATCGCCACCCTGACCATCGTCGCCGCCCTGCTGCCGATGATGTTCGTCTCCGGCCTCATGGGGCCGTACATGAGCCCCATTCCCGCCAATGCCTCGGCGGCCATGGTGTTCTCGTTCTTCGTCGCCGTCATCATCACCCCCTGGCTGCTGCTGAAGCTGGCCGGCGGCCGGGCGGCGCAGATCGCCGAGGCGCACGGCCATGAAGGCTCCGACAGCGCCATGGGCCGCTTCTACCGCCGCATCGCGGCGCCGCTGCTGGTCGGGCGGCGGCGGTCGAAGGTGTTCCTGCTGGCCGTCGGGGCGGCGACGGTGGCCGTGTGCCTGCTGTTCTACACCAAGGACGTGACCGTCAAGCTGCTGCCCTTCGACAATAAATCGGAGCTTCAGGTGGTGGTCGACCTGCCGGAAGGCGCCACCGTGGAGGAGACCGAGCGGGTGCTGATGGCCGCCGCCCGGGCGCTGGCCGATCTGCCGGAGCTGCGCGACATGCAGGTTTATGCTGGTACCGCCGCGCCGTTCAACTTCAACGGCCTGGTGCGCCATTACTACCTGCGCGAAAGCCCGGAACTGGGCGACCTTCAGGTCAATTTGGCCGCCAAGGACGCCCGCGACCGCTCCAGCCACGAGATCGCGCTGGAGGTCCGCCGCCGCCTTGCCGACCTGCCGGTGCCGGCCGGCACCAGCCTGAAGGTGGTGGAGGTGCCCCCCGGCCCGCCGGTGATGGCGACCCTGCTGGCGGAAGTCTACGGCCCGACGCCGGAGGCGCGGCGGGCGGCGGCGGAGCGCATCAAGCAGGCGTTCCGCGACGTGCCCTTCGTGGTCGACGTGGACGACAGCTATGGCACGCCCACCGATCGCCTGCGCATCGCCATCAACCAGCAGGCGCTGGAATACCACGGCGTCGAGGAAGAAGCGGTCTACGACACTATTGCCGCCCTCATGGGCGGGGTGCCGGTGGGCTATTCCCACCGCGGCCACGGCCAGAACCCCATCGAGATCAGCATTCGCCTGCCCAACGCCGGCCTTACCCCCGACGAGCGCCTGTTAAGCACGCCGGTACCCGGCCGCACCGGCAACGTGGAACTGGGCGACGTGGTGACGCTGACCCGGGAACCAACCAGTCACGCCATCTTCCGCCGCGACGGCCACTATGCCGAGATGATCCTGGCCGATCTCGCTGGTGACTTCGAGGCCCCCATCTATGGCATGATGGCGGTGGAGGAGCGCCTCGCCGCCCTGGACTGGAGCGACCTCGGCGGCGCCCCGGTCATCGGCTACCACGGCCAACCCGACAGCGAGCGCCACGTCACCATGCTGTGGGACGGCGAGTGGGAAATCACTTACGTCACCTTCCGCGACATGGGGGCCGCCTTCGCCGTCGCCATCCTCGGCATCTATCTGCTGGTGGTCGGGCAGTTCGGCAGCTTCAAGCTGCCGCTGGTGATCCTGGTGCCGGTGCCGCTGACGCTGATCGGCATCGTCATCGGCCATTGGCTGTTCTCGGCGCCCTTCACCGCCACCTCGATGATCGGCTTCATCGCGCTCGCCGGCATCATCGTGCGCAACTCCATCCTGCTGGTGGACTTCATCCGCCACCTCCAGGCCCGCGGCGACCTGCCCTTGCGCGAGGTGCTGCTGGAGGCCGGCGCCATCCGCTTCAAGCCCATCTTCCTGACCGCCGTGGCGGCCATGATCGGCGCCGCCTTCATCCTGGCCGACCCCATCTTCCAGGGCTTGGCCATTAGCCTGGTGTTCGGCCTCGCCAGTTCGACGGCGCTGACGCTGCTGGTGATCCCGGCGATCTATGTGTGGCTGCGGGATGACGGTCGCGACATCTCCGTCACGGATCGTTAATACTTACGGTAGAAGTTCCCTCCAAAGATCAAGGGATGTACCATCCCAGGTGCCGGACCTTTCCCACCGGCCGGCGGACTCCTTCGCTGGCCGGTCGCACCTTAGGAGGACCCATGAGCTTCGAAGCGCAATGGAAACAGGCCAAGAAGGCCTTTGAGGCGGCCACCAACAAGAAAAAGCCCTCGGCCAAATTCCTTGGGTTCTTCCATAAATCCGGGGTGGAGGACGCCTTCAAGGCCTATGACAAGGCGCTCGACAAGGGCGACAAGAAGGCCCTGGACACCACCCTGGTCGCCGTCGGCAAGGCCGCGTCGGCCTATCACGCCACCCTGGAGAAAGCCGCCAAGGCGGAAACCGACGCGCTTTACGCCAAGGAAGTGAAGAAGCTCGGCGACAAGCTGGATGCCATCGTCCGCGATGCTGGCGTCGCCGCCAACGCACGGGCGGAGGATCTGCGCGGGGCGGAGGTCGCCACCGCCAAGAGCCTCGCCGAAAAGACCCTCTCCGAGGTGGACAAGGTGTTCAAGGCCGCCCAGGCGGAACTGCGCACCCTCAACCGCACCTCCGACATCGCCGACGCCCGCCTGCGGGCGGTGATCGAGGCCCAGGGGCGCGGCGACTCCAAGACCGCCAAGGCCGAGGGCAAGGTGGTGCAGGATGCGGTGAAGGCCGCCCAGGGTTCGGAAAAGAAGATCATCGCCGCCCGCGCCAAGGCCGCGTCGGTGTTCACGTCCGGCAAGGCCGCCATCGCCAAGCTGGACATCCCCAAGGGCCGCCATCCGCACCAGACCATCCTCGACAACACCGACGCCTTCGTCATGAAGCTGGACGATCTGGTGTCGGAAGCCGCCAGCGAGCGCAAAACGGTGGAAGACGCCCTCGCCGCCGCCGTCGCCGCCGTCAAGGGCGCCCAAAACTCCGAGGCGATCTATGCCGCCAGCTGCGAAAAGCTGGCCAAGCGGGCCGCCAGCATGTCCGACTACTACGACGCCATCGACCGCGAGGCGGGCGGCCTTGCCGACCGGGGCAGTCAGGAAGCCCTGACCGCCGGCGAGACCGACGACCCCAGCGATCGCGCCAAGGCCCTGAAGTCGGCCGAAAACTACGTCCGCCGCGCCACCGATCAGGCCAGCCAGGGCCTGAAGGAAGTGCGGGCCGTCATCCAGGAGATCACCCGTACCCGCGACGGCCTGCCGCCGGCGGTGCTGGAGAACTCCAAGCTGGCCGGCTTCCTGAAGGAGGTCAACGGCTGTCTGGGCGACCTGGAGCGGTCCGAGGCCGGCTTCCAGAAGACCCTGACCAAGGCCGACAAGATCGCCAAGTCCCTGCCCGCGCTGGCGACCTGATGTTGCCCCCGGCCGCCGGCCCCGATCGGGGCTGGCGGCCGGATTGGCCGCCCTGAACCTTCCCCCGCCGCCGCATCCGCGCTACCCTCCGCCGCGTCGCTGCCGTCACCGCCGGAGATCACGCCGTGTCGCAAGCCCTTGATGCCCAGGCGGCGGTCGTCGCCCTGCTGGCCGATCCCGCCACCCACGCTGGCGACCGGCCGGAGCGCATAGACACCCACATTTCCAC
>JAEWWF010000140.1 GCA_023396465.1 Pseudomonadota bacterium | reverse complement strand
GAACAGCACCGCGACGGCGCCCACGTAGACCACCACCAGAAGCATGGCCAGGAACTCGGCGCCCAGCAGGACGAACAGCCCCGCCGCGTTGAAGAACGCGAGGATGAGCCACAAGACCGAGTGGACGGGGTTGCGGGCGAAGATCACCAGCACGGCACTGATGACCGCGACAACCGCAAACAGATAGAAGGCAAACGTGGCGATAATCATCGACCCCCCTTCCCGGCGGCTCCGGGAGCCCGCTCCTTAACCATGATCAGTCCCGTCTCTTTTGTTTTCGTGCATCCGGCGGCTGGACCCTGTGGCGGGCCTCAGCGGTACGGCGCGTCCAGTTCCAGACGCTTGGCCAGCTCCGGCTCCCAGCGGTCGCCGTTGGCCAGCAGGCGTTCCTTGTCGTAAAGCAGTTCCTCGCGGGTTTCGGTGGCGAACTCGAAGTTCGGACCTTCCACGATGGCATCGACCGGACAGGCTTCCTGGCAGTAGCCGCAGTAGATGCACTTGGTCATGTCGATGTCGTAGCGAGAGGTGCGGCGGCTGCCGTCCTCGCGCGGTTCGGCCTCGATGGTGATGGCGAGCGCCGGACAGATCGCCTCGCACAGCTTGCAGGCGATGCAGCGTTCTTCGCCATTGGGGTAACGGCGCAGCGCGTGCTCGCCACGGAAGCGCGGGCTGAGCGGCCCCTTCTCCATCGGGTAGTTGATGGTCACCCGAGGCTTGAACATGTACTTGAACGAGAGCGCCATGCCCTGGAGCATTTCCAGCAGCAGGAAGGCGCGTGCCGTCCGGTCGATGAAGCCCATCGCAGTCACACTCCTCGGATCACTTCGGCAGGTTGTCGGTGAACAGCAGCACGCCGGCGGTCAGCACGACCCAGATGCCGGAGAACGGCAGGAACACCTTCCAACCCAGCCGCATGAGCTGGTCATAGCGGTAACGCGGGAAGGCGGCGCGGGCCCAGATGAAAACGAACAGACACAGCGCGATCTTCAGCGCGAACCACACGATCCCCGGCAGCCAGGTGAACGGCGCCACCTCGAACGGGGGCAGCCAGCCGCCCAGGAACAGGATGGTCACCATCCCGCTCATCAGGATCATGTTGGCGTATTCGCCCAGGAAGAACAGGGCGAAGGTCATGGCCGAGTATTCGACGTTGTAGCCGCTCACCAGTTCCGCTTCCGCTTCCGGCAGGTCAAACGGGTGGCGGTTTGTCTCGGCCAGGGCCGAGATGAAGAACAGCACGAACATCGGGAAATGGGGGATGAAGTACCACATCCCTTCCTGCTGGGCATGGACGATGCCCGACAGGTTCAGCGTCCCGGCCGACAGCAGCACCGAGATGATGATAAGGCCCATGGACACTTCATAGGACACCATCTGCGCGCTCGACCGCATGCCGCCCAGGAAGGCGTACTTGGAGTTCGAGGCCCAGCCGGCCATGATGATGCCGTAGACACCCAGCGACGAGATGGCGAACAGGTAGAGCACGCCGACGTTGATGTCGGCCAGCACCCAGCCGTCATCGAAGGGGATCACCGCCCAGCCGATCAAGGCCAGGATGAAGGTCAGCATCGGCGCCAGGATGAACACCGCCCGGCTGGCGCCGGTCGGGATCACCGTTTCCTTCAGAAACAGCTTGGCGCCGTCGGCCAGCGGTTGCAGCAGACCCCACGGCCCCACCACGTTGGGGCCACGGCGCAGCTGCATGGCGCCGATGACCTTGCGCTCCGCATAGGTGAGGTACGCCACGGCCAGAAGCAGCGGCAGGACGATGGCGACGATCTGCAAGATGATGATCGCGCCCGGCCAGATGTAGCCTTCCCAAACCTCAGTCATGGGTCCCCGTCTTCTTCTGGTCGTTGCCGTTGATGTACACGTCCGTGCACTCAGCCATGGTCTTCGACGCACGGCTGATGGGGTCGGTCATGTAGAAGTTCTCGATGGGCAGCGCGAAAGCCTTGGAGGCGTTCATCGCCGCATCGCTGCCGAAGCTCTTCCACTCCGCCGGCGTCACCGCGTCCACGGCGGCGAACACCGGATTGGCGGCGGCCATGCGGTCGCGCAGTTGCGCCAGCGAGTTGTACGGCAGGGTCTTGCCGAGCACCTCCGACAGCGCCCGCAGGATGGTCCAGTCCTCGCGCGCCTCGCCGGGCGGGAAGACGGCCAGACGGGTGCGCTGGACGCGGCCCTCGGTGTTGACGTAGGTGGCGTTCTTCTCGGTGTAGGCGGCACCCGGCAGGATGACGTCGGCACGATGGGCGCCGCGATCGCCATGGGAGCCCTGATAGACCACGAAGGCCTTGCCGCCCAGGCGCTCGCCAGCGATCTCGTCGGCGCCGTGCAGCCACACCACCTCGATGTCGCCCTTGGCGGCGGCCGAGACGATACCGCGGGTGTCGAGACCGCCCTCGCCCGGCGCGAAGCCGAGGTCGAGGCCGCCGACGCGCGACGCCGCCGTGTGCAGCACGTTGAAGCCGTTCCACTCCGCCGACACCACGCCGGCCGCCTCGGCCAGCGTGCGGCAGGCGCCCAGCACGGCGGCGCCGTCGTCGCGGATGAGCGCGCCAGCGCCGATCAGGATCATCGGCTTGCGGGCACCCTTCAGCACATCGAGGAAGGCGAGCTTGCCATCCACCAGATCTTGCAAGGTGGCGGGGCCGGTGCCCAGGTGCTCGTAACCATAGGTCAGGTCGACGGCCTGACCGATCAGCGCCACCTTGAACCCGCCGGCCAGCCACCGCTTGCGGATGCGGGCGTTGAGCACCGCCGCTTCCCAACGCGGATTGGCGCCGACGATGAGCAGCGCATCGGCCTCTTCCACCCCGGCCAGGGTCGAGTTGAACAGGTAGCTGGCGCGCGCCGCCGGGTCCACCTGCATGCCGTCCTGGCGGCAATCCAGGTGCGGGCTGCCGAGGGCCGTCATCAGGTCCTTCAGCGCCATCATCGACTCGCAATCGGCCATGTCACCGGCGATGGCGGCGACACGGGTGCCCGGCACACCGGCCAGACGGTCGGCGATGACCTTGAAGGCCTCGGTCCAGGTGGCCGGCTTCAGCTTGCCGTCGGCGCCGCGCACATAGGGCGTGTCGAGGCGACGGGCCAGCAGACCGTCAACGGCATGACGGCTCTTGTCGGAAATCCACTCCTCGTTCACGTCGTCGTTGACGCGCGGCAGCACGCGCATGACCTGCGGGCCACGGCTGTCGATGCGGATGTTGGAGCCGACGGCATCGAACACGTCGATGCTCTCGGTCTTCTTCAGTTCCCACGGGCGGGCGTGGAACGAGTACGGCTTGCTGGTCAGCGCGCCCACCGGACAGAGATCGACCAGATTGCCGGACAGTTCCGTGTGCAGGGCCTGCTCGACGTAGTTGGTGACTTCCATGTGCTCGCCACGGCCCGTCGCGCCCATCTCCGGCACGCCGGCCACTTCGGTGGAGAAGCGGATGCAGCGGGTGCAGTGGATGCAGCGGGTCATCTCGGTCTTGACCAGCGGACCGAGGTACTTGTCGGTGACGGCGCGCTTGGCCTCGGCATAGCGGCTCTTGTCGGCGCCGAAGGCGATGGCCTGGTCCTGGAGGTCGCACTCGCCGCCCTGGTCGCAGATCGGACAGTCGAGCGGATGGTTGATGAGCAGGAATTCCATCACGCCCTTGCGCGCCTTCAGCGCCATCGGGCTGTTGGTCTTCACCGTCATCCCCTCGGCCACCGGCATGGCGCAGGAGGCCGCCGGCTTCGGCGGACCCGGCTGCACTTCCACCAGACACATGCGGCAGTTGCCGGCGATGCTCAGGCGCTCGTGGTAGCAGAATCGCGGGACTTCGATCCCCAGTCGCTCGGCGGCCTGAAGGATCGTGGTACCCGGCTCGACTTCGATCTCGATTCCGTCGATCGTCAGCTTAGGCATGGAAGCTCACGTCCCCTCGTTCAGGCCGCGGCGCCGGCGGCGGCGCGGTTGCGTTCCAGGATGCGGGCCTCCATCAGCGGACGGAACCGCCGGATGAGACCCTGGACCGGCCATGCGGCCGCGTCACCCAGGGCGCAGATGGTGTGTCCTTCGATCTGCTTGGACACGTCGAACAGCATGTCGATTTCCTCGATGCTGGCTTCGCCGCGGGCCATGCGCTCCATCACCCGCCACAGCCAACCGGTGCCTTCGCGGCACGGCGTGCACTGACCGCAGCTTTCGTGCATGTAGAAGCGCGACAGGCGGGCGATGATCTTGATCAGGTCGGTCGACTTGTCCATGACCATGATGGCGGCGGTACCGAGGCCGGAGCCCACTTCACGCAAGCTGTCGAAGTCCATCAGCACGGTGTCGCAGGTGGCCTTGTCCAGCACCGGAACCGAGGAACCGCCGGGGATGATGGCGAGCAGGTTGTCCCAGCCGCCACGCACGCCGCCGGCATGCTTCTCGATCAGCTCCTTCAGCGGGATGCCCATTTCCTCTTCCACGTTGCACGGATTGTTCACGTGGCCGGAAATGCAGAACACCTTGGTGCCCGAGTTCTTGGGCCGGCCGAGGCCGGCGAACCAGGCGCCGCCGCGGCGCAGGATGGTGGGCACGACGGCAATGGACTCGACGTTGTTCACCGTCGTCGGGCAGCCGTAGAGGCCGACACCGGCCGGGAACGGCGGCTTCAGGCGCGGCTGGCCCTTCTTGCCTTCGAGCGAGTTGATGAGCGCCGTTTCCTCGCCGCAGATGTAGGCGCCGGCGCCGCGATGGACGTAGCACTCGAAGTCCCAGCCGGAGCCGCAGGCGTTCGGCCCGATCAGGCCGGCCTCGCGGGCCTCGGCGATGGCGTGCTCCAGGTGCAGGGCTTCCTGCACGAACTCGCCGCGGATGTAGATGTAGCAGGCGTGCGCGCCCATGGCGAAGGAAGCGATCAGGCAGCCTTCGATCAGCTTGTGCGGATCGTGGCGCATGAGGTCGCGGTCCTTGCAGGTGCCCGGCTCGCCCTCGTCGGCGTTGACGACGAGGTAGTGCGGCCGCTCGCCCACGTCCTTCGGCATGAACGACCACTTGAGGCCGGTCGGGAAGCCAGCGCCGCCACGGCCGCGCAGACCGGAGTCCTGCACTTCCTTGATGATGGCGTCGCGGCCACGTTCCAGCAGCGCCTTGGTGCCGTCCCAGTCGCCACGGGCGCGGGCGCCGGCCAGACGCCAGTCATGGAAGCCGTAGAGGTTCGTGAAGATACGATCCTGGTCGCGCAGCATCAGCCTTCTCCCACGGGCTTGGAGCCGACGGCGGTCAAGGTGGTGGGACCACCGGCCGGCTCGGAGGCATGCCGCCCGTTCTGGGGACCGGGCTTCGGCGCCTCGCCACGCTTCAGCGCGTCGATGATCGCCTTCATGCTGTCCTTGTCGAGGTCTTCGTAATAGTGATCGCCGATCTGGATCATCGGTGCGTTGACGCAGGCGCCCAGGCACTCGGCCTCGGCCAGCGAGAACTGGCCGTCCGGGGTGGTTTCGCCGACGCCGATGCCAAGGTGCTCGCTGCACGCCGACACGATCGCGTCGGAGCCACGCAGCATACAGGCGACGTTGGTGCACACCTCGATGTGGTGCTTACCGACCGGGGCCAGCTTGTACATGGTGTAGAAAGTGGCGACCTCGTACACACGGATCGGCGGCAGCGACAGCATCTCGGCGATGGTGTCCATCGCCGCCTTGCTCACCCAGCCCTCCTGGCGCTGCGCGAGATCGAGCAGCGGCATGGTGGCGGACCGCTGCCGGCCCTGCGGGTACTTGGCGATGATGGCCTGAGCCTTCGCCATGTACGCGTCGGTGAAGGCGAAGGTCGCCGGCTGTTCAAAGTCCTGGTTGGCAGCTGCACTCATCGATCGATCTCACCGAACACGACGTCAATGGAGCCGATGATCGCAGGGATGTCGGCCAGCATGTGTCCCTTGGCCATCATGTCCATGGCCTGCAAGTGGACGAACCCGGGGGAGCGGATGTAGCAGCGGTACGGCCGGTTGGTGCCGTCGGCCACCAGATACACCGCGAACTCGCCCTTCGGCGCCTCGGTGGCGAAGTAGGTCTCGCCCGGCGGCACGTGGAAGCCCTCGGTGAACAGCTTGAAGTGATGGATGAGCGATTCCATCGACCGCTTCATGTCCGGGCGCTTGGGCGGGGTGACCTTGTTGCTCTGCACCCGCACCGGACCCGGCTTCATCTTGTCGACGCACTGCTGGATGATATCCAGCGACTGGCGCATTTCCTCGACGCGGACCAGATAGCGGTCGTAGCAGTCACCGACCTTGCCCACCGGAATGTCGAAGTCGACCATGTCGTAAGCGTCGTAGGGCTGCGACTTGCGCAGATCCCAGGCGTAACCGCAGGCGCGGAGGTTGGGGCCGGTGAAGCCCCAGTCCAGCGCCTGGGCCTGCGTCACCACGCCGATGTCGACGGTGCGCTGCTTGAAGATGCGGTTGCCCGTGATCATGGTTTCCATGTCACGGATGTAATCGCGGAATTCCGGCACCCAGCGGCGGATTTCGTCTTCCAGTCCAGCCGGCAGGTCGAGCGCCACGCCACCGGGACGGAAGTAGTTGGCGTGCATACGAGCGCCGCAGGCGGCGTCGTAGAACTCCATGATCTTCTCGCGCTGCTCGAAGCCCCACAGCATGGGGGTCATGGCGCCGACGTCCATGGCATAGGACGTGACGTTGAGGATGTGGTTGGCGATACGGGTCAGTTCCGCATAAAGGGTGCGGATGTACTTGGCCCGCTCCGGCACCTCGACGCCGAGCAGCTTCTCCACCGCCAGCACCCACGAGTGCTCCATGTTCAGCGGCGAGCAATAGTCCAGGCGATCGAAGTAGGGGCCGGCCTGGAGATAGGTCTTGTACTCGATCAGCTTCTCGGTGCCGCGGTGCAGCAGCCCGACGTGCGGATCGGCGCGCTCCACCAGCTCGCCCGACAGCTCAAGCACCAGGCGCAGCACGCCGTGCGCCGCCGGATGCTGCGGACCGAAGTTGATATTGAGGTTCTTGATCTCGGCTTCGGCCATCTCAGCTCTTCCCCTTCTCGCCCAGCTGCACCTGGCCCGGCTGGGTCGCCTTCTCGTCGCCCGGCAGACCGTAGGGGTGGGTCATGCCTTCCCACGGCGACAGGAAGTCCCACGAACGGAAGTCCTGCACCAGCTTCACCGGCTCGTAGACCACCCGCTTCTGCTCGTCGTCGTAGCGCAGCTCGACATAGCCGGTCAGCGGGAAG
This sequence comes from Pseudomonadota bacterium, assembly GCA_023396465.1. Taxonomy (GTDB): domain Bacteria; phylum Pseudomonadota; class Alphaproteobacteria; order Rhodospirillales; family Rhodospirillaceae; genus Caenispirillum. The sequence continues at coordinate 20,812 of JAEWWF010000140.1, read as the reverse complement.
TCCTTCCGCAGCGGATGGCCCTCGAACCCGTAGTCGGTGAGGATGCGGCGCAGATCGGGGTTCTCGGCGAAGACGACGCCGTACATGTCCCACACCTCGCGCTCGAACCAGCCGGCGGTCGAGAACACCGGCACCACCGTCGGGACGGCGGTCGCCTCGTCGGTCGTGACCTTCACGCGGATGCGCTGGTTGTGCTTCATGCTCAGCAGGGCATAAACCACCTCGAAGCGCTCCTCGCGCTCGGGGTAGTCGACGCCGCAGATGGCAACCAGCTGCTTGAACATGCAGTTGCTGTCGTCGCGCAGGAAGCTCAGCACCTTCACGAGAGCGCCGCGCAGCACGGAGACGATCAGCTCGCCCTTCTGCACATCGGTGGTCACGACATCCTGCGGGAACTGCGCGGCGACATATTCGCCGAGGTCCCGCAGCGCCTGGATCTGTTCGTCCGTCTGGATCATGTCCTCGCCGGTCCTCAGCCTTTTTAGCGCAGCAGCGAGCCGGTGCGCTGGATCTTCTTCTGCAATTGCAGGATGCCGTAAACGAGCGCCTCGGCCGTCGGCGGACAGCCGGGAACGTAGACGTCGACGGGCACGATACGGTCGCAGCCGCGCACCACGGAGTAGCTGTAGTGATAGTAGCCGCCGCCATTGGCGCAGCTGCCCATGGAGATCACCCAGCGCGGCTCGGCCATCTGGTCGTAGACCTTGCGCAGGGCGGGGGCCATCTTGTTGCACAGCGTGCCGGCGACGATCATCACGTCCGACTGGCGCGGGCTCGGCCGCGGCACGACGCCGAAGCGGTCGAGGTCATAACGCGGCATGTAGGCGTGGATCATCTCGACCGCGCAGCAGGCAAGACCGAAGGTCATCGGCCACAGGCTGCCGGTGCGGGCCCAGTTAACCAGCGAATCGACGCTGGAGAGGATGAACCCCTTTTCCGTCAACTCCTGCTGGACACCCTGGATCAGGGCGTCCTGATCGGCGCCGGGAGGAATGCCGACGCCGGCGGGGCCGGAGAATCCGGGGCCGCTGTGGTTGCTCACTCCCATTCCAGGGCTCCCTTACGCCACTCATAGATAAAGCCGATGGTCAGCACGCCGAGGAACACCATCATCGACCAGAAGGCAAATTCACCCACCGCGCCCAGGCTGATGGCCCAGGGGAACAGGAAGGCGATTTCCAGGTCGAAGATGATGAACAGGATCGCCACCAGGTAGTAGCGGACCTCGAACCGGTTGCGCGCGTCCTCGAAGGCCTCGAAGCCGCACTCGTAGGCCGAGTCCTTCTCGACGTCGGGACGCTGACGGGCGACCACATAGGACGCGCCGACGGCGACCGCCGAAATGACGATAGCGATCCCGATGAAGATCAGGATCGGCAGATATTCCCGGAGCAGATCCTCCATGGCGTTCGCTCCTGCGCTCCCAACTCTGTCGGCGGCTGAATACCCGGCGGGCTTATGTCGCGGCGTTGTATATCCGATCATCGGCGACGCAGCCCTATAGGCGGGGGATGCGTCGGTCGGAGACGGAGAAGACCGATGGAAAGGCCCGGGCCGGGACGGCCAGGGTCGAAATCGGGAACGCCGCGCTTGGGCTGGCCGCGTAACGCCTCCGTGCCTTGTTCAGACCGGCCGCGGTCCCCGCCCGTCAGCTCGCCCCATTCAGGGCGACGACAGCCGGTGTCCAGTACCACCCGACCGGGTGGACCCCCCGCGGAATGCGGTGATCTAATCCGCGGCCCTGACTCAAGTCAAGAGAACAAGCCCGTTGACAACCAACTTTCTGCACTGCCGAAATCAACCGGTTTCGACGCATCGGCGCACACCTTTCCAGGAGTGCGCATGGGCCGCCACCGTGGCGGTCCGCTCCGTCGACCGCAGCGGGTCGCCCCCGTGGCCGTCCCCCCTGAAACCAGCGGACCGAGAGGCCCCTGTTCCGATGCCTGCCCGCACCGTCAACCGCACCATCCCCTACCCGCCCGACCGTCTGTTCGATCTGGTCGCCGATGTGGAGCACTATCCGCAATTCGTGCCCAACTGGGCGGCGGCCCGCATCATCCGCCACCTGCCCGACGGCTACCAGACCGATCAGATCATCCGCTTCGGGCCGCTGCGGGAGGAGTTCATCACCGAAACCCACCTGCACCGGCCCCAGCGAATCACCGTGACGGCCGTCAAAGGTCCCTTCGACCACCTTCAGATTCTCTGGAGTTTCATGCCGGTGGCCGAGGGTGCGTGCCATATTGAGCTGACCGTCGACTTCGAGCTGCGGTCGCGCGCCCTGCGCGCCGTCAGCCAGATCATGGCCGGCGACAGCCCCGAGCGTCTGGTGCATGCCTTCGAGGAACGCGCCCGCCACGTCTACGGGCCGCCCGAGGCGGCGGCCATGGCAGCCGCCCTGACGGCGACCGCAGACGCCCATGGCGCAAGGCCGTGAGCATGGACAGGCAAAGAGAGACCGTCGTCTTGACCGACCACTATGCCGGCATGGCCGACCACCCCACGCCCCTCGGCCCGTCTCACTACCCCCAGGGTCAGGCGCTCGGACGCTCCGACGCCGGTGCGGCGCCGGTGTCGGACGGGGTGCCGGACTACCTGCGGGACACCTATACCTGGGCCTACCTCAGCCGCTTTGGCACCCGCTTCTTCGACAAGCCATGGGTGGTATCGGCGATCCTGTGGGGCAACGCCCGCCGGCTGATCCGTGCCGTGGCGACGGAACTGAAGCCCGGTTGGCGGGTACTGCAACCGGCCTGTGTCTACGGCGACTTCTCGTTGCGCCTGGCCGAGGCCGTCGGGCCGGAGGGGCACCTCGATGTCTGCGACATCGCCCCCATCCAGGTGGCCCTCACCCGCCGCAAGCTGGCCGGCGTCCGCCATGCCGACGTGCGACGCGAGGATGCGGCGGAACCCGGAAAGGGCCCCTATGACGCCGTGACCTGCTTCTTCCTGCTGCACGAGGTGCCCGAGGAGTACAAGCGCGCCATCGTCAACAACATGCTGGCGGCGGTTCACGGCGACGGGCCGGTGATTTTCGTCGATTACCACCGTCCGGCCGGCTGGCATCCGCTGAAGCCGATCATGGCGGTGGTGTTCAACCGCCTGGAACCCTTCGCGCGTGCCCTGTGGATCCACGAAGTGCGCGACTACGCCGAGCGGCCGGACGACTGGACATGGGCGAAACGCACCCTGTTCGGCGGCCTCTATCAGATTGTCGTCGCCCGCCGCCGGCGCCCCGCAGGAACCTGACCGTTGCCCTTATATATTTGTAATTCAAAGGCTTCATCCGTCTGATGATGGATTGCAATATTAGATTTTGCTATACTTCCCTGGCCGGCGCCGTCCATGACGGGCGGCGCCTCGACCGGGGGACAGGGCGATGCGCATGCACCACACCGCCCGCAGCCGCAGCCGCCGGGTTGCGCTCGGGCTCGCCGCACTCGGGTTGGGAATAGTCGCCTGGACGGCTGACGTCACCGCCGCCGATCCGACCGCCGGGGTCACCCCGGCCGCCGCCGGAACGACCGCCGACGGTGCGTCGGAAACCACCGCCGACCACAGCAAGTTCAAGATATTACGCGGCCCCTTTGCGAGCGGACCGGAAGTCACCGCCGCCTGCTTGCACTGCCACACGGAGGCGGCGCACCAGATCCAGCAAACCACCCACTGGACCTGGGCGTTCCGCCATCCGACGACCGGGCAGGAATTGGGAAAACGCAACGTCGTCAACAGTTTCTGTGTCGCCACCGCCACCAACTGGCCGCGCTGCACCAGTTGCCATGTCGGCTATGGCTGGACGGACGACACCACGTTCGACTTCGCGGCGCAGCAAAACGTCGATTGCCTCGTCTGCCACGACACCACCGGCGAGTACAGGAAGTTCCCGGCCGGCGCTGGCCACCCGGTCTATCAGCCCACCGAGTTTCCCGCCGGCTCCGGCAAGGTGTGGCAGCCGCCCGATCTAGCCAGGATCGCCCAGAACGTCGGCCCCACCAGCCGCCAGACCTGTGGCGCCTGCCACTTCTACGGCGGCGGCGGCGATGCGGTGAAGCACGGCGACCTGGACAGCACCATGACCGCACCGACGCGGGCACTGGATGTCCACATGGCGCCCGACGGCCTCAACTTCCAATGCTCCACCTGCCACACCACCGGCAGCCATCAGGTGACCGGCAGCCGCTACGTCACCAAGGCGGTGGACCGGCTCGGCATCGACGTCCCCGGCCACACCGACGATACCCGCGCCACCTGCGAGTCCTGCCACGGCCTCACCCCGCATGGGCAAGCCCAGATCGACCATCACACTGATGTGGTCGCCTGCCCCACCTGCCATGTGCCGGAATACGCCCGTGGCGGCGTGAAAACCAAAATGTGGTGGGACTGGTCGACCGCCGGCCGCCTCAACGACCAGGGCAAGCCCTTCGTGCGGAAGGATGCCGACGGCATCACCCTTTACGACAGCCAGAAGGGGGACTTCACCTGGGAAGCCGATGTGCGGCCGGAGTACCGCTGGTTCAACGGCGATATCCGCTACACCCTGCTGAACGACACCATTGACCCGACCGGCGTGGTCCCGATCAACACCCTCGGCGGCAGCGCCGGCGATCCCGACTCGCGCATCTGGCCGTTCAAGATCATGCGCGGCAAGCAGCCCTACGATGCCGGCCACCGCATCTTCGCCGTGCCGCACCTGTTCGGCAAGGACGAGGCCGCTTTCTGGGGCGCCGGTAAGTTCGATTGGGACAAGGCGATCGCCGCCGGCATGCTCGGGCGCGATATCACCTACAGCGGCGACTACGGCTTCGTCGAGACGGAGTACGCCTGGCCCATCACCCACATGGTGGCCCCCAAGGAGCAGGCCCTGGAGTGCGAATCGTGCCATGCCACCGACGGACGGCTGGCGGGGCTCGGCGGCTTCTACATGCCCGGCGCCGGCCATCACGGGTGGCTGGGCACCCTGGGCTGGAGCCTTGCCGGCCTGACGCTGGCGGCCAGTCTCGTTCATGCCCTGCTGCGCCTGCGCGGCGCCCGGCGCCCGCCGCAGTGACGGAGGTTTCAGCCATGGATTCGGACATCATCTTCACCCGCTTCGAACGCCTGTGGCATTGGACCCAGGCCGCCCTCGTCGTCGCCCTGGCGCTGACCGGGTTCGAAGTCTTCGGATCGTGGCGGCTCCTCGGCTACGCCGCCGCCGTCACCTTGCATCAGGCCCTGGCGCTGGCATTGCTCGGCCTGTGGCTTTTGGCGATGTTCTGGCACGTCGTCACCGGCGAGTGGCGACAGTACACCCCCACCGCCCGCCGGTTGGGGGCGGTGCTGCGCTACTACACCGCCGGCATCTTCGACCCCGCCATCCCCCACCCCTACAAACCGACCCGCACCGCCAAGCACAACCCGTTGCAGCGGCTGGCCTACGGCGGCTTCCTGGTGGGGATCATGCCGGCACTGTGGATTAGCGGCCTGCTGTACATGGTTTACAACGACTGGCCGGCCCTCGGCCTCGGCTTCCTCAGCCTTGGCGTCGTCGCCCTGGTGCATGTGGCGGCGGCCTTCGCCCTGGTCGCCTTCTTCGTCGGCCATGTCTACATGGCCTTCACCGGACGCCCGGCCACCGCCTACCTGAAAGCCATGATCACTGGTCGCGCCGCCCACGACGACAGGCCGCCGCCTCCGGCGCAGCCGGCCGAATAGCCGCCCACCCCACCCCTATGGGTGGCTCAGCGCGCCAGTCTCCCGCCCCGCCCGCCCCGATACCGGCCGGGCGGGGCGATGATCGTTCCAATACCCATGAAATTTGTGTGATGCAGACCTGCGCCCACCGAGAAAGCGTTCAAGTGGCTCGTCCTTTTGCTAAGGTGGTCCCGGATCGAGGCATGCCAACGGAGGTGAGTGCATGGACGTGATCAAGACCGACGTCGCCATCATCGGCGCCGGCGGGGCCGGCTTGCGGGCCGCCATTGCCGTCGCCGAGAGCGATCCGGGCCTCGATGTCGCGCTGGTGAGCAAGGTTCTGCCCATGCGCAGCCACACGGTGGCCGCCGAGGGCGGGGCCGCTGCCGTCATCAAGGACAACGACAGCCTCGAAAACCATTTCCTCGACACCGTCTCGGGCGGTGACTGGCTGTGCGACCAGGACATCGTGGAGCTGTTCGTCAAGGCCGCTCCGCAGGAGATGTACCAGTTGGAGCACTGGGGCTGCCCGTTCTCCCGCGATGCCGATGGCCGCATCGCCGTGCGCCCGTTCGGCGGCATGAAGGTGGAACGCACCTGCTACGCCGCCGACAAGACCGGCTTCCACCTGCTGCACACCCTGTTCCAGACCTCCATGAAGTACCCGCAGGTGAAGCGGTACGACGAGTTCTTCTCGGTCGATTTGATCGTCGAGGACGGGCGCGTGCGCGGTCTGCTGGCCATCGAGATCCGCACTGGCCGCATGGTGGCCTTCGTCGCCAAGGCGGTGATCATCTGCACCGGCGGCGCCGGTCGCGTCTTCCCCTTCACCACCAACGGCGCCATCAAGACCGGCGATGGCATGGCCATGGCCTATCGCGCCGGCGTGCCGCTGAAGGACATGGAATTCGTCCAGTACCACCCGACCGGCCTTCCCGGCACCGGCATCCTGCTGACCGAAGGCTGTCGCGGCGAGGGCGGCATCCTCACCAACAAGGACGGTTACCGCTACCTCCAGGACTATGGCCTTGGTCCCGCCGACCCGTGGCCGCGCAAGAAGGCCATGGAGCTGGGTCCGCGCGACCGACTCAGCCAGGCGTTCTGGCACGAGCAGCAGAAGGGTCGCACCGTCAAGGGGCCTTATGGCGATGTCGTCTATCTCGACATGCGCCATCTCGGCGAGAAGAAGATCAACGAACGCCTGCCCTTCGTCCGCATGCTGGCCACCAACTACGTCGGCGTCGATCCGGTGAAGGATCCCGTGCCGGTGCGGCCGGTGGTCCACTACACCATGGGCGGCATCGACTGCGACATCGACACGGCCACCACCCTGCCCGGCCTGTTCACCGCCGGCGAGGCCTCGTGCCTGTCCATCAACGGCGCCAACCGCCTGGGGTCCAACTCGCTGACCGAGCTGCTGGTGTTCGGCCGCCGCGCCGGTGAGTTCGCCGCCCGCTACGTGCGGGCCGAGGCCGGGCGTGGCGCGACGGAAACCAGCATCGCCCATCTGGCCGACAATCTCGCGGGGCGCGTCACCGGCCTGCTGGAGGAACGTCACGGCACCGAAAGCCTGGCTGGGCTGCGCAAGGAAATGACCTCCACCATGGAGGACGGTTGCGGCATCTACCGCACCGAAAGCACCCTGCTGGAGACGGTGGGCAAGCTGGCCGCCCTGCGCGAGCGTTACAAGCGCGTTCACGTCACCGACAAGAGCAAGGTGTTCAACACCGAACTCCTGCACGCCATCGAACTGGGCAACATGCTGGAAATCGCCCAGGCCATGGCCCATGCCGCCCTCGACCGCAAGGAGAGCCGTGGCGCCCACCAGCGCCTGGATCACCCCAAGCGCGATGACGTCGTTTACCTCAAGCACTCCATCGCCATTCGCGGCGATGATGGGGCGCCGCCGCGCGTCGAGTATAAGGACGTGGTCATCACCAAGTCCCAGCCGGCCGAACGTGTTTATGGTGGAGCCGCCCAATGACCGAACGGATGATCGAATTCGAGGTGCTGCGCTACCGCCCGGACACCGACCCCGAACCCACCTTCCAGACCTACCGCGTCGCCTGTCAGGAAGACTGGGTGGTGCTGGATGCCCTGAACCACATCAAGGACACCATCGACGGCACCCTGAGCTACCGCTGGAGTTGCCACATGGCCGTCTGCGGGTCGTGCGGCATGCAGGTCAACGGCGAGCCCAAGCTGGCCTGCAAGGCCTTCGTGCGCGACTACGGCAGCCGCATCCGGGTGGAGCCGCTGGCCACCTTCCCCATCGAGCGCGACCTGGTGGTCGACATGGACGATTTCGTCGACAAACTCCAGTCGGTGAAGCCATGGATCGTGCGCGAGGATGACGCCAAGGTGGCGGACGGAGAGGGCGAATACCGGCAGCAGCCGGCGCAACTCACCCGCTACCGGCAGTTCAGCATGTGCATCAACTGCATGCTGTGCTACTCCGCCTGTCCCCAGTATGCCCTGAACCAGGACTTCATCGGCCCCGCCGCCCTGGCGCTGGCCCACCGTTACAACCTCGACAGCCGCGACCAGGGCGCCGCCGAGCGCCGCGACGTGGTGGCCAGCCATGCCGGCGTGTGGGACTGCACCTTCGTCGGCCAGTGTTCCGTCGTCTGCCCCAAGGACGTCGACCCCGCCGCCGCCATCCAGCAAGGCAAGATCGCGGCGGCCACCGATTTCTTCCTCGGCATGCTGACGCCCAAGAAGGGAGGCAAGTGACATGGCGACGCCCCGCAAACCCTTCGCCCGCCCCTGGCATAACGACTGGTGGCTGCACAAGCGGTCCTACACGCTCTACATGATCCGCGAGTTGACCTGCATCGCGCTGGCGCTCTATGCCGCCGTGGTGATTTACGGCCTCGGACGGTTGGCCGATGGGCCGGAGTCCTGGAACGCCTTCGTCGCCGCCCTGCGCGGCCCAGGCTTCGTCACCTTCCACCTGGTGGCGCTGGTGCTGATGCTCTACCACACCGTCACCTGGTTCCAGCTGACGCCCAAGGCCATGCCGGTCATGCGCGGCGACGAGTTCCTGCCCGGCCGCTACATCATCGGCGCCCACTTCGCCGCCTGGGCGGTGGTGTCGCTGATCGTTCTCGTCATCGCGGGGGTGTGAGCCATGGCGCGATCCAAGTCCAAGCCCATCTTCTGGGGCCTGTTCGCCGCCGGCGGCACCGTCGCCGCCTTCCTGGCGCCGGTGATGATCCTGCTGACCGGCTTCCTGCTGCCGCTCGGCGTCTTCGGACCCGACGCCTTTTCCTACGAACGCATGCAGGCCTTCGCCGGCAATTGGTTCGGCAAGCTGGTGCTGTTCGGGGTGCTGACGCTGTTCCTGTGGCACTTTGGCCATCGCATGCGGGTGACGCTGCACGACCTCGGCATCCACAACAAGGGACTGGCGGTGGTGGTGTGCTACGGCCTCGCCGGCATCGGCACCCTGTGGGCGCTGGTCACCCTTCTGAGCATCTGACGCAAAGCATCCGACACGGGAACGACACGGCAGCCTGACGGCATTCCCTGCCGTCAGGCTGGCTGTCCGTTGGTGACCAGTTGCAGCAACGCCGCCCGCCGCGGCAGGTTGGTCACCTGGACGCGGGCGGAAAACACTCCACCGGTGTTGATGTTGCGTAAGGTTTCGATGCCCGGCCGGTCCAGCAGACCTTCCAGCACGACCCCCGGGCGGCTTGGCTGCTCGCAGTCGCACAGCAGGCTGCAATAGCCACTGTCCACTTCCACCAGCATGAGCCGCCGGCGGGCATTGACGGCGATCACAACTCCCAGCATGTCGCCACCTCCTGGGCCTGTTGCGCCACTCTTGCCAGAGTTACGCAAACCGGGTGCCGGGTCAATCTGGCAAAAGCCGATAGAGCCTCCGTGGGGGGGCGCCCTGACTTCCGTCAGGGGGTATCGGAGCCAGTCATCCTGGGCGCCGCAGCCGCGCAGGCGGCTTCCGCCTCCGCCACCAGGGCGCGGTCAAGCAGGACATAGGCGGTCAACAGCAGGGTGACGCCGGCGTAGAAGCCGTCGCGGTCATGCTCGGCGCAGGCATCGCGAAAGGCCGGCAGCCAGGACAGGAGATGACGGTCAAGGAACCCCGCCTGCCGCCGCCAACTGGCGGCCATGAGGGCCCCGGTGGGACTGCCGCCGACCGACCGCCATTCCTCCAGCGCCGCCTCGACCAGTTGCGCCATCAGATCCAACAACACCGCCACATGATCGCGGTTGCCAATGAGGGCGTCGGTGCCGTTGGTGTCCGCTTCGGCCCCGGCGTCACCGGCTCCATCACGATCGCTCAGCCAGTCGGATGCACGCGGGGAAACCCGGCCGCCATCGAAGAGAGCCGCGAAGTCACGCCCAAGAGCCTTGGCGACCGCCGCGTCATCGCCGCCCGCGTCCAAGGCCGCCTCCATGCGGGAGGCACCAGGACGCAGCGCCGGATCGGCCGCCAAGTTATCGAGCACCGCCCGCCCCGGCCCCTTGCGATAGGCCGACAGCAGCGCCGGGTCCAGCCGCGACGCCAAAAGACCGGCGAACCAGCGGTACAACTCGGTTCGACGCAGGCAGTCGGTGGCAAAGAAAGCGTGGGATGTATCGGTCATGGCGGCGTCCTCGCGGTCTGGCCGCGACGCCCGCAGACCAGCGCCACTGCCTGGGGAGGGAATGGTGGGCGATGACGGGATCGAACCGCCGACCCTCTCGGTGTAAACGAGATGCTCTACCAGCTGAGCTAATCGCCCATTCCAACCGGAACAACCGGCCCGGCACCATGGACGGCGCGTGCCTCATATGACAGGCGGCGCGCCGGGTCTGTCAAGTATTCGTTCCAAACAAGAATGCCGGCCCTGAAGCCGGCATTCCGCAATACTTCGTCAGACGGGCGATCAGCCGTTGACGGAATCTTTCAGGCCCTTGCCAGCCTTGAACTTCGGCTGCTTGGAGGCCGGGATGGCGATGGTCTCGCCGGTGCGGGGGTTGCGGCCCTCGCTGGCGGCACGCTCAGCCACGGCGAAAGTGCCGAAGCCCACCAGGCGCACTTCGTCGCCCTTCTTCAGGGCCTCGGTGATGGCGTTGAACACGCCATCGACGGCCTTGCCGGCATCAGCCTTGGACAGGCCGCTGGCGTCGGCAACGGCGGCAACGAGATCGTTCTTGTTCACTTGAGGGCCCCCTCTGCTAAAAGCAAAGACAAAATCTGGGTGCAATCAAAGGCAACGGTGACCGTTGATTTATCGGGGGGGAGTGTAAGGCCGGCATTTCGCGTCCGTCAATCGGGAAACCGCAGTTTTCCCCAGTTTTTCGCGCTTTTCGGGCCGATATCCCAGCTTGACAGAGGGGCATTTCGCATTCTATCGCGAGAATAGCCCGCCAATTAGAGCAACTTTTAGATAAATCCTGAAGCAGAAGACGGCGGACAAAGCTCCGCCCTCTCCCTGTGGCGACTCTGCCGCGTCTTTCGGTGCATCACCTTGAAAAGACGAAGGCGGCTCCTTGTCTGGAACCGCCTTCGCTTTATACACCGTCAATCAGAAACCAGAAGCATCCATCAGTGGGTCACCACGGCATCCCCACCGTCGTCCGCCTTCACCGCCGGAACGTCTTCGTCGGACGGCTCCTGCCACTCGATGGGCGTCAGCTCGCTCACCAGGGCGTGCAGCAGCACCTCATCGACCGTGGACACCGGAATGATCTTAAGGCCGCGCTTTACGTTGTCGGGAATGTCGGCCAGATCCTTCTCGTTGTCACGCGGGATCAGCACCCGCTTGATGCCGCCGCGCAAGGCCGCCAGCAGCTTTTCCTTCAAACCGCCGATGGGCAGGACGCGGCCGCGCAGGGTGATCTCGCCGGTCATGGCGACGTCCTTGCGCACCGCATTGCCGGTCAACGCCGACACGATGGAGGTACACATGGCGACACCGGCCGACGGACCATCCTTGGGCGTGGCGCCTTCCGGAACGTGAACGTGGATATCCCGCTTCTCGAACATGGTCGGCTTGATGCCGAAGCTGACCGAGCGCGACCGCACGTAGGAGCGAGCCGCCTGAATGGACTCCTTCATCACGTCGCCCAGTTGGCCGGTGAGCATGAAGTTGCCCTTGCCCGGCAGGGTGACGGCCTCGATGGACAGCAGCTCGCCGCCCACCTCGGTCCAGGCCAAGCCGGTGGTGACGCCAACCAGATCCTCGCGCTCCGCCTCGCCGTAGCGGTAGCGGCGCACGCCGGCGTATTTCCCAAGGTTGCGGCGGGTGATGGCCACCTGTTTGACGGATTTCTCCACCAGCGTCTTGGTCGCCTTGCGGGCGAGGTTCGCCAGCTCGCGCTCCAGATTGCGGACGCCGGCCTCACGGGTGTAGTAGCGCACCAGGTCGCGCAGCGCGTCGTCGCTGATGGTGAATTCCGCCTTCTTCAGGCCGTGCGCTTCCATCTGCTTGGGGATCAGATGGCGGCGGGCGATCTCGACCTTCTCCTCCTCGGTGTAGCCGGACAGGCGGATGATCTCCATGCGGTCCATCAGCGGCTGCGGCATGCGCAGGGTGTTGGCCGTGGTGACGAACATCACGTCCGACAGGTCGTAATCGACCTCAAGGTAATGGTCGTTGAAGGTGGAGTTCTGCGCCGGGTCCAGCACCTCCAGCAGCGCCGAGGACGGATCGCCGCGCCAGTCGGCGCCCAGCTTGTCGATCTCGTCGAGCAGGAAGAACGGGTTGGACGACTTGGCCTTCTTCATGCCCTGGATGACCTTGCCGGGCATGGAGCCGATGTAGGTGCGCCGGTGGCCACGAATTTCGCTCTCGTCGCGCACGCCGCCCAGCGACACGCGCACGAAGTTGCGACCCGTCGCCTTGGCGATGGACTGGCCGAGCGACGTCTTGCCCACGCCCGGCGGGCCGACGAGGCACAGGATCGGCCCCTTCAGCTTCTTGGTGCGCTGCTGCACCGCCAGGTACTCAAGAATGCGCTCCTTCACCTTCTCCAGGCCGAAGTGATCGTCGTCCAGCACCTTCTTGGCGCGCTTCAGGTCGTAGTTGACGCGCGTCTTGGTCTGCCAGGGGATCGACAGCAGCCAGTCGAGATAGTTGCGCACCACCGTCGCTTCCGCCGACATGGGGCTCATGGAGCGCAGCTTCTTCAGCTCGCCCATGGCCTTTTCCTTGGCTTCCTTCGACAGCTTGGTGTTGTTGATCCGCTCCTCGATCTCCGAGGCTTCGTCGCGGCCTTCCTCGCCCTCGCCGAGTTCCTTCTGAATGGCCTTCAGTTGCTCGTTCAGATAGTACTCGCGCTGGGTCTTCTCCATCTGCCGCTTGACGCGGTTACGGATCTTCTTCTCGACCTGGAGAACGCCGATCTCGCTTTCCATGAAGCCGTAGACGCGCTCCAGCCGGTCGGCGATGGCGGTGGTCTCCAGCAGTTCCTGCTTGTCGGCGATCTTCAGCGCCAGGTGCGAGGCGACCGTATCGGCCAGCTTGGCGGCATCGTCGATCTGGTTGATCGACACCAGCACCTCGGGCGGGATCTTCTTGTTCAGCTTGATGTACTGCTCGAACTGTCCAACCACGGAGCGGGACAGCGCCTCAAGCTCCTGATTGTCCTGGTGTTCGTCGTCGAGCAGTTCCACCTCGGCCTGGAAGAAGTCGGCGTTGTCGGTGTAGCGCAGGATGCGCGCCCGCTGGCCACCTTCCACCAGAACCTTCACCGTATCGTCGGGCAGCTTCAGCAGTTGCAACACGGTCGACACGGTGCCGACGGTATAGATATCATCGGCATCCGGGTTGTCCTGGGCGGCATTTTTCTGCGCCACCAGCAGGATTTGCTTGTCCTCGGCCATGACGTCTTCAAGCGCCTTCACCGACTTTTCACGGCCGACGAACAGCGGCACGATCATGTGCGGGAAGACGACGATGTCACGCAACGGGAGGACAGGGAGGATGTCTCCGCGACCAGTCTCCACGATCATGTCCCTCTTGTAGCTTGGCGGCCGTCAAACGCACCGCCAGGTTGATCGGCTTTGGCCCTGAAATGGGAGGCTCCAAAGCGGACGGCTAGGGTGAAACCCCGAGGATGTCCGGCGGCGGGCGGGCGGCGGCGGATCGGTCGGGTTGAGGTGGAAAGGGCGCCCTCAGGCGCCCGTCCCGACCTCCTCGGAGCGGTCCGAGTATATGTACAGCGGCTTTGCCCGGCTTTCGGCGACCTCGCGATTCACCACCACTTCCTCCACCCCTTCCATGCCCGGCAGATCGAACATGGTTTCGAGAAGCATGCCCTCCATGATGGAACGCAGACCACGGGCACCGGTCTTGCGGGCGATGGCCTTCTGGGCGATGGCGGCGAGGGCGTCGTCGGTCAGGGTGAGCTTGGTGCTCTCCATGTCGAACAGCTTCTGGTACTGCTTGACCAGGGCGTTCTTCGGCTTGGTGAGGATCTCGATCAGCGCCGGCTCGTCCAGGTCGTCCAGGGTGGCGATCACCGGCAGGCGGCCGACGAATTCCGGGATGAGGCCGTACTTCAGCAGGTCCTCCGGCTCCACCTCGCGCAGGATCTCGCCGGTGCGGCGCTGCTCGGGGTCGCGCACGGTGGCGCCGAAGCCGATGGAGGTGCCCTTGCCACGGCCGGAGATGATCTTTTCCAGGCCGGCGAAGGCGCCGCCGCAGATGAACAGGATATTGGTGGTGTCGACTTGCAGGAATTCCTGCTGCGGGTGCTTGCGGCCACCCTGCGGGGGCACGCTGGCGACCGTGCCTTCCATGATCTTCAGCAGGGCCTGCTGCACGCCCTCGCCCGATACGTCGCGGGTGATGGAGGGGTTGTCGGACTTGCGGCTGATCTTGTCGATCTCGTCGATGTAGACGATGCCGCGCTGGGCCCGTTCGACGTTGTAGTCGGCGGCCTGGAGCAACTTGAGGATGATGTTCTCGACATCCTCGCCCACGTAGCCGGCTTCGGTCAGCGTGGTGGCATCGGCCATGGTGAAGGGCACGTCGAGAATGCGGGCGAGCGTCTGCGCCAGCAGGGTCTTGCCGCAACCCGTCGGACCGACCAGCAGGATGTTCGACTTGGCGATCTCGACGTCGTTGCCCTTGGCACCGCCGTGCTGGAGGCGTTTGTAGTGGTTGTGGACCGCCACCGACAGGACGCGCTTGGCGTGGGATTGCCCGATCACATAGTCGTCGAGGACGGCCATGATATCGCGGGGGGACGGGACGCCATCGCGGGACCGGACAAGATTGCTCTTGTTTTCCTCGCGGATGATGTCCATGCACAGTTCCACGCATTCATCGCAGATGAACACCGTCGGCCCGGCGATGAGCTTACGCACCTCGTGCTGGCTCTTCCCGCAGAACGAGCAGTACAAAGTGTTCTTGGATGAATCGCCGCCAGAGGACTTGGTCATCGTGTCTCCACTCCGTGCGCGGCCGGCACCGCCGGCGCGCCGTCATCAATTCGCGGCCGGCCGGCCCGCTTCGGTTTCATGTTAGCCGGACCATCCGCCGCAGGACAATGCCTAAAACCTCTACGCCAGCCGGTGCATAATGGATCGGACATTGTTTTCGCAAAATGGGGCGGGGGTGCGGGCATCGCAAGGCGCCGAACAGCCCTGCGCGGGCCCGCCCGCGCGATGAGAGGATTGCGGCTGGGGCAGACCGTCCATGGTGACAGCACCACGGCAGGAAGCGGAAGTGGGGAGCCACCGCCAAAAGATCAAGGGACGCGGCACCCGCCGCGTCCCTTGACCGCAAGTCACCGCCGGGCGAACCGGCGCGTCGGCGTCAGCGCGCCGGCTGGTCGCCGCGGCCGTCGATCTCGCGGCTCATGACCACGGTGTCGATGAGGCCGAAGGCCTTGGCTTCTTCCGGGGTCATGAACTTGTCGCGCTCCATGGCGCGCTCGATCTCTTCCAGCGGCTGGCCGGTGTGCTTGACGTAGATCTTGTTCAGGCGGTCGCGGATCGACAGGATCTCACGGGCGTGGATTTCGATGTCCGCCGCCTGCCCCTGGAAGCCGCCGGAGGGCTGGTGAACCATGATGCGGGAGTTGGGCAGAGAGAACCGCTTGTCCTTGGCGCCGCCGGTCAGCAGCAGCGAGCCCATGGAGGCCGCCTGACCGATCACCATGGTGGAAACGTCGCAGCGGATGTACTGCATGGTGTCGTACATGGCGAGCCCGGAGGTCACCACGCCGCCCGGCGAGTTGATGTAGAAGGAAATGTCCTTGGAAGGATTCTCCGCCTCCAGGAACAACAGCTGGGCGCAGATGAGCGCCGAGACGTTATCCTGCACCTGACCGGTGAGGAAGATGATGCGCTCCTTCAGCAGGCGCGAATAGATGTCGTAGGAGCGTTCGCCGCGGTTGGTCTGCTCGACCACCATCGGAACCAGGTAGTTGTTGTAGACCTCGATCGGATCACGTTCGTACATGGGCTGCATCCAGTCCTGTTCCTGTGGTTCCCCGATATGCGGGGGACGCGGTCGAAATGCAATCGGGGCAGCGGCCGGATAGCCGCCGCCCCGACATCAGAATGCGGCACGGACGAAGCGCGCGCCGGGCATTTACTCGGCGTCGCCCTCGGCGGCGTCGGCCTTCTTGGCCTTCTTGGCAGCGGCCTTCTTGGCCTTGGCGGGCTTGTCGCCTTCGCCCTCGCCGTCGGCCTCGGCGTCGTCCTGCTTCATCAGCTCGTCGACGGAGACGGCCTTGTCCTCGACCTTCGCCTTCTCGATGATGAAGTCGACGACCTTGTCTTCATAGATCGGGGCGCGCAGCTGGTCGATGGCGCCACGGTTGTTCATGAAGTAGCTGAACACGGCCTGTTCCTGGCCGGGGAAGCGGCTGGCCTCGGCCATGATGGCACGGTTCAGGTCTTCCTGGGACACCTGGACTTCGTTCTTCTGGCCGACCTCGGACAGCAGCAGGCCCAGGCGCACGCGGCGCTCGGCCAGCTTGCGGTAGTCGGCCTTCAGCTCGTCGTCGGACTTGCCTTCGTCCTCCGGGTCCATCTGGCCGCTTTCCTTGGCCTGCTCGACCTGCTTCCAGATGCCATCGAATTCCATGTCGACCATGGTCGGCGGCACCGGGAAGTCGTGGGCGTCGGCAAGCTTGTCGAGCAGCTCGCGCTTCACCTTCTGGCGGCTGACGTTGTCGTACTCGCGCTGGATCTGCTCGCGGATGGCGGTCTTCAGCGCCTCCAGATCCTCCAGGCCGACCTTCTTGGCCAGTTCGTCATCGATCTCCGGCAGCTTGGGCTCGCGGATTTCGTGGACGGTGACGTCGAAGGTGACCTCGGCGCCCTTCAGGTTTTCGGCCGGGTACTCTTCCGGGAAGGTGACGGTGATGGTCTTGGCCTCACCGGCCTTCATGCCGACCACCTGCTCCTCGAAACCGGGGATGAAGGTGCCCGAACCCAGATCCAGCTCGTAGCCCTCGGCCTTGCCGCCGGGGAACTCCTCGCCGTCCTTCTTGCCCACGAAGTCGATGAGGACGGCGTCGCCCTCCTTCGCCTTGCGGGTCTTGGAGGTGACGGCCTCGTTGACCTTCTGGCTCTCGGCGATCCGCTTCAGGGCGTCCTCGACCTCCTGATCGGCGACGTCCGCCTTCGGGCGGGTCAGCTCGACGGTGGCGAAGTCGACCGGAGTGATTTCCGGCAGCACTTCGACCGACAGAGTGAATTCCAGGTCGGCGTTCTCGTCGAACGACTGGAGGTCGATCTTCGGCTGCATGGCCGGACGCAGGTTATTCTCGGTGATGGCCTTTTCGGCCGCTTCCTGCACCGACTGCTCCACCACTTCGCCCAGAACGGACTGGCCGTAGCGCTTCTTGACCAGGCTCAGCGGCACCTTGCCGGGGCGGAAGCCCGGCATCTTCACCTGAGTGCTCAGCTCCTTCAGGCGGGCTTCGCTCTTGGCGGCCAGATCGGCGGCCGGCACGACCACCTTGAAATCGTGCTTCAGGCCCTCGGCGTGGGTTTCAGTAACCTGCATCTAGAGTCTCTATCTCTCGTGTCTGTGATCGACTCGGTGGGCGAGCCACGTGGCGCGGTTATAACAAACCCGCCCGGCACCGCAAACCTGTGCCGGCGAAAAATAACGACGCACGACGGACCCCCACCACCGGCCGGTGACGAGGGCCGGTGCGCGGACGGTTCCCTTTGGTGCGGCCGGAGGGACTCGAACCCACACACCTTGCGGCGCTGGAACCTAAATCCAGTGCGTCTACCAATTCCGCCACGGCCGCGCCGGAAACCGGTCTTGTGCAACGGATGGAGGCGCACGTCAAGACCGACGGGCGATCATGGTGGCAGCCGGCCCCCCAAGACCTATGCACTATGGTATATGACCTTTCGCGAGAACACCGACTCCGCCCCCCTTCTCCGTTTTCAAGGACAGCGAAATGGTATATGGACTGCCGCACTGGACGTAGGGATGAAACGTCGCTGGCGTCATCCCACCCAAGGCAACATCAAAACAGCATACGTGGCGGAGAGCGAGATGTCGGACGATCTGGATCGCGTCGGTCGTTTGGGGTTTCTTCAGATCGACGAGGAGACCCGCGGCCTGCTGCGGGAGTTCCGCGGCATCCTGGCTGGCAACATCGACGCGGTGCTGGATGCCTTTTACGGCTATCTCCGGCAGACGCCCCCCGTCGCCCGCCTGTTCGGCAGTGATGCCAGCATGCGCCATGCCCGCGACCAGCAGCGCAAGCACTGGCTCGACAACGTGTTCTCCGGCGAGTTCGGCGACGCCTACTTCCGGCAGGTGGTGGTCATCGGCCGCACCCACGAGCGGGTGGGGCTGGAACCGCGCTGGTACATCGCCGCCTATGCCTTCACCCTGAACAAGATCGTCCAGTTGGTCTACACCCACTACCGCAAGAAGCCCGAGCGCGCCGCCGCCATGATCCAGGCGGTGAACAAGGCGCTGTTCCTGGACATGGACGTGGCCATCTCGGTCTATATCCAGTCGGCGCGGGAGACGGCGGCGCGGACCCTGAACGAGCACGCCTCCAAGTTCGAGAGCGAGGTGCATGCGATGGTGGAGATCGTCGCGGCGGCGGCGACCGAATTGCAATCCACGTCGCAGAACATGGCCGAGACCGCCGACCGCACCTCGTCGCAGTCGACCCTGGTCGCCAACGCCGCCGAGCAGGCCGCCGGCAACGTCCAGACGGTGGCGGCGGCGGCCGAGGAACTGCACGCCTCGATCTCCGAGATCAGCCGCCAGGTGGCGGAAAGCAACCGCATTTCCTCCGAGGCGGTGGAAGAAGCGGAACGCACCAACCAGATGGTCAACGGCCTCGCCACCGCCGCCGGCAAGATCGGGGAGGTGGTGAAACTGATCAACGATATCGCCAGCCAGACCAACCTGCTGGCGCTCAACGCCACCATCGAGGCGGCCCGCGCCGGCGATGCCGGCAAGGGCTTCGCGGTGGTCGCCGGCGAGGTGAAGAACCTCGCCAACCAGACCGCCCGCGCCACCGAGGACATCGGCCGCCAGATCACCGAAGTGCAGAACGCCACCCATAGCGCGGTCGGCGCCATCCAGGGCATCACCGGCACCATCGGCCGCATCAACGAAATCGCCGCCGCCATCGCGGCGGCGGTGGAGCAGCAGGGTGCCGCGACGCAGGAAATCGCCCGCAACGTGCAACAGGCCTCCAGCGGCACCAGCGAAGTGACCTCCAACATCTCCACCGTCACCGAGGCCGCCACCGAGACCGGCCACGCCGCCGGTGAGGTGCTGACCGCCGCCCGCGAGTTGAGCAACCAGTCGGAGCGCCTGAAAGCGCAGGTCGACGGCTTCCTCCACGACATCCGCACGTCGGTGTGACCGCTATCCAGACTGGTAGAAGAAACGGGGCGGCTTCGCGCGAAGCCGCCCCGTTTCGCGTCGCCGACAGGCGGACGCCCCGGCCTACTCCTTCAGCAAGCCCTTGATACCGCTGGAGATGGCGACCTTGCCCTGGCCCTTGTACTGCTCGTGATTGCGCTCGATCTCGTTGAGTTTGTACAGGTAGTTGACCATCAGGCCGCAGGACTGCTTCAGCCCCTTGGCCGAGATGTCGCCGAGCCAGTTCAGGCGCTCCACCCGGGCGCCGTTGGACAGATGGAAATGGGCGACCGGATCGCGGGAGCGCGGCGTGTCGCCGTCCCCCTTCACCCGCTTCTCCTGCGCCAGATAGCGGCCACACAGGCGCAGCAACGGCGCCCGCAGGGCCTGTTCCAGCACCGGGTCATCGTGCCAGCCGTCCACCGCCAGCATGGCCTTCAGGCTGCCCTTGGCGGCCAGGGCATCGCCGTCGCCGACATGCTGCCGCCACGCCGCCGTCAAAACCTTGCGCTCGGCCGGGGTCAGCAAGCCGGTCTCGCCCTCGGCCAGCGTCTCGTCGAGCCAGCCACGGAAGCCGGGGATGGGCGACAGGGTGGCGAAGGTCTTGAGGTTGGGGAACTCGTGATTGAGTTCCTCCACCACTTTCTTGATGAGAAAGTTGCCGAAGCTGATGCCGTCCAGCCCGCGCTGGGCATTGTTGATGCTGTAGAAAATGGCGGTGTCGGCGGTGGTCGGGTCCATCACCGGGGCGTCGGTATCGAGCAGCGGCTGGACATGCCCGGCCATGCCATCCACCAACGCCACCTCAACGAAGATCAGCGGTTCGTGCCGCATGCGCGGGTGGAAGAAGGCATAGAGGCGGCGGTCGCTGTCCAGGCGGTTCTTGAGGTCGCCCCAGCCGTGGATGGTATGCACCGCCTCATAGGCGATGATCTTTTCCAGCACCACCGCCGGGCTCTGCCAGGTCAGCCGGTGCAGTTCCAGGAAGCCGACGTCGAACCACGACATCAGCAGCGCCTTCAGGTCGCCTTCCAGCCCGCCAAGGTCGCGGTTGCGGCGGGCCAGCGGCATCAGTTCCGCCCGCATGTCGACCAGGAACTTCACGCCGTCGGGCAGGGCGTTGAACTGGGTCAGCAGACGCACCCGCGGCGCCTCCAGTTGCGCCCGCAGCGCCTGCTCGGCGCGCGCCCGTTGCTCCACCGTCTCGGCTTTGGAGAGCGCGGCGCAGCAGGCCAGCACGGCACCATGGTCGGTGTCGAAGTCGGCCGCCATCAGGCGCAGGAAGCGTTCCCGCCCGTGGCTGTCGAGCGACAGGAAGG
>JAEWWF010000089.1 GCA_023396465.1 Pseudomonadota bacterium | reverse complement strand
GCCTCGACCCGGCCCTTGCCGACAGCGAGCGCCTGCTGGCGGAGCGGCTGGCGGCCCAGGGCTGCCGGCTGGAGGTCATGCCCCATGACCACCTCATCGACCCTCACACCCTGCGTACCAATGGCGGCCGCGTCTTCCAGGTCTTCACGCCGTTCTGGAAAGCGGTGCGGACGAGCCTGACGCCGCCGCGCACCCTGCCCGCTCCTTCCGCCCTGCGCCCGCTCCCGTCCGCTCCGGCCGGGGAGCCGCTGGAGTCGTTCCGCCTGCTGCCGACCCGCCCCGACTGGGCCGGCGGATTGCGCGACAGCTGGACGCCGGGCGAGGACTCCGCCTGGCGGATGCTGGAGGAATTCCTCGACCGTCGCATCCTGTCCTACCGCAGCGGCCGTAACATCCCGTCCGAGCCCGCCACCTCCCGCCTGTCGCCGCATCTGCGCTTCGGCGAGATCACCGTTCGGCAAATCTGGAACGCCGTCCTCGCCACCGGCGGCGGCGACAGCGCCGACCATTTCCTCAGTGAATTGGGGTGGCGGGAGTTCGCGGTCTATCAGGGGGTCCACAACCCGGACATGGCCCACCGCTCGCTGCGCCACAGCTACGACGCCTTTCCCTGGCGGCTGGCGGAAGACGATCTGGCGGCGTGGCAGCGAGGCCGCACCGGCTACCCCATCGTCGATGCCGGCATGCGTGAACTATGGCACACCGGCTGGATGCACAATCGGGTGCGGATGATCGTCGGGTCGTTCCTGGTCAAGGATCTGCTGCTGTCGTGGCAGGCCGGCGAGGCGTGGTTTCACGACACACTGGTCGATGCCCATTGGGCCAACAATGCCGCGAGTTGGCAGTGGGTGGCCGGCTGCGGCGCCGATGCCGCCCCCTATTTCCGCGTCTTCAACCCGGTCCTGCAAGGGGAGAAGTTCGACCCGCGCGGCCAGTACGTGCGGCGCTGGGTGCCGGAGCTGCGGTCGATCAGCGACCGCCTCATCCATCGCCCGTGGGAAAGCCCGCTGGAGCTGGCGGCCACCGGCTACCCTCGGCCCATGGTCGACCACGGCGCCGCCCGCCACCGTGCCCTCGCGGCGTGGCGCAGCATCAAGGAGGAGGCGGGCGAGTAACGCCGCCGCCCGGCCCTACTCCGGCAGCGGCAGGCCGAGGTTCTGCCGCACCGCCAGGGCGATTTCCCGCGCGGCGTTGAGCGGCGGGTGGCTCCAGTCCTCGAAGGCGCCGGTGAACGGCCGGGCGTAGCCCAGGCGGTAGAGTTCGGCGTGCAGGCGGGCGTGCTTCGGCGCCACCATCCCCGGCGGAGCGTGGATGAACACCGGCCCCTGGGTGGCGCAGGCTTCCGAGCACATGGAGACGCTGTCGCCGGTCACCACCACCGCATCGGCCAGGGCGAGCAGGCCGAAGTACGGGTTTTCGCCGACGTCGCCGACCTTATGGAGCCACATGGGCTGCGGCAGGCTGCGCTCCAGAACCGCCACCGCCTCCGCCGGGGTGCGGCGGGAGGTGGTGAGCAGGAGGGTGCCGCCGGCCTCCGCCTGGAAACGGCGCAGACGGTCGGCGAACTCCGCCGCCTCGCGGGCGCCGAAGGGGCGGTTCTTGGTCGCCCCGCCGACCAGCACGGACAGGAACGGCCGCGGGTAGCCGTCGAACCGCTCCCGCCAGGCTTCCGCCTCGCGGTCCAGGCGGTCGGGGGTGACGCGGTGGGGGGCACCGGTGATGCGCAGCACCGTCGGCAGGATGTCGGAGAACGAGTCGTGGCGCGGCACGGCGATAAGGTTGAACTCGCCGATGGCCCCGGCGCCGTAGCCGCCGGGAAACATGATCTGCACCAGGAAGGCATGGCCGCCGGCCATGCGCTTGATCCACCGCGACACCGGCGCCACCCGCCGCCCGGCGCCGATCACCACCTCCGGCCACGGCGCCGACAGTTGCGCCACGCTGGCATCGGTCAGCCCGAGGGTGGAGGCGCCGCGCATGAAGTTGGGCAGCGCGGCGAGGCCGGTGTAGCCGATCTGCTTGACCTCGAACGGCAGACCGAGCGCCTCGGCGACGCCGAGCGCCTGGTTGACGTTGCCGGCGCGATCGTCGGCGAGCACCCAGACGGACGGCGCCACCATGCGGTCACTCTCCCTTGAAGGCGGGCCGGCGCTTGTCCTTGAAGGCCGCCAGCCCCTCGGCATAATCGTCAGTGTCGAGGAAGGCGTAGCATTCGTCCAGGTCCGCGTCGGTCAGCGGGCGCGGGTCCATGAGGCGGCGCACGAAGCGTTTGTGCCAGCTGTTGACCAGCGGCGCCCCGGCGGTGATGCGCTTGACCGTCTCGGCGATGTCGGCGTCCATCATGTCGTCGGCGACGACCCGGTTCACCAGACCCATGCGCAATGCATCCTGGGCCCCGACCACTTTGCCCTCCAGCAGGATCTCCAGCACGTTGGCCGGGCCGGCAAGGCGCATGAGGCCGTGGATTTCCGGATAGGCCATCACCACCGAGATACGGTTGATGGGGACGCCGAAGCGGGCCGTCTCGTTGCAGATTCGGATGTCGGCCATGGCCGCCAGTTCCAGGCCGCCGCCGACGCAGGCCCCGTCGATGCGGGCGATCACCGGGTGGCGGCACTCACGCACCGCCCGCAGGGCCTCGCGCATGATGACGTCGTAGTCCTTGGCCTGTTGCGGCGTCTTGCGCACGGTCTCGAACTCGCCGATGTCGGCGCCGGCGGCGAAGGCCTTGCCGCCCGCCCCGCGCAGCACGACGCAGCGCACGCCCTCGTCGGCGTCGAGCGCCGTGAAGGCCTCCGCCAGACCGCGCCACATGGGCAGGTCCATGGCGTTCAGCTTCTCGGGCTTGTTGAGGAGGACGGTGGCGAGGCTGCCGTCGCGCTCGACCTGGATCACATCCGACATGAACGGTTCCCTCGATGGCCGGTTGGTCGTTGTCTGACGGCAGGTTTACCCTTAAACAGGGGCGCATCCAAAGCGACTTTTGCCGGAGTGAGCCCCGCCATGTCCCTTGCCTCCTCCACGTCCAGCGCCGCCTCGCGCACGCCCGAGCAGAAGGCCGCCGGCCTTGCCGTGGCCCGCATCCTGCTGGAGATCCAGGCGGTGAACTTCCGCCCGCAGGAGCCCTACATCCTGACCTCCGGCCGCGCCAGCCCGGTCTATATCGACTGCCGCAAGGTCATCGCCTTCCCGCGCGCCCGCCGCCGCATCGTCGAACTGGCCCGCGACTGCATCGAGCGCGAGATCGGCTGCGAGAGCATCACCCATGTGGCGGGCGGCGAATCCGCCGGCATTCCCTACGCCGCCTGGATTTCCGATGCGCTGATGCTGCCCATGCTCTATGTGCGCAAGAAGCCCAAGGGTTTCGGCCGCATGGCGCAGATCGAGGGCCACCTGACCGAGGGCGGCAACGTGCTGCTGGTGGAGGATCTGGCGACCGACGGCGGCTCCAAGCTGGTGTTCGCCGACGCCCTGCGCGCCGCCGGCGCCGCTTGCGCCCACACCTTCGTGCCGTTCTTCTACGGCATCATCCCCGGCGCCGAGGAAGCCCTGCTCGAAAAGGGCGTCCGCCTGCACTACCTCGCCTGCTGGTGGGACGTGCTGGAAGTGGCGGAAGAGCAGAAGCTGTTCAGCCTGGGTGCGCTGGACGACGTGCGCGCCTTCTTCACCGACCCCATCGGCTGGTCCAAGGCCCACGGCGGCAAGGAAGAGTAACCACAGTCGCGGCAAGCAGCGGCGGGTCAGTCGCCGAGGTCGGCGATCAGCGCCTTCATCTCGGCAATCTCCCGCCGCTGCGCCGCGATGATCTCGTCGGCCAGTTCGCGCACGCGCGGATCGGTGATCTCCGCCCGCTCGCTGGTCAGGATGGCGATGGAGTGGTGCGGGATCATCGCCCGCATGTAGGACACCTGATCCACCGTCGCCTGCGACCGCACCAGCCACAGCGACCCGACGCCCACCACCAGGGCGGCGGCGATGATCGCCACGTTGGCCGCCGGCCGGCGGTACATGGCCCACATGTAGGCCATCATCACCACCGCCATGACGGCGCCCATGATGAGCGCCATGTAGGCGCGGGTCTCGCTCCAGAACACGTGGTCGATGGCGTAGGTGTTCAGGTACATCAGGCCGTACATCACCACCGTCGAGGTGACGATCATGGCGGCGAAGCGCAGGTAGCTCATGACCTCGTCCTTTCGCGCGGGTCGCTGTCTCCGTGGCGAAACGACGGCGGCCGGGCTGTTGTTGCCGCTCACGTCATGCGAAAGCCCCGGACGCGGGAGACCGCGCCGGGGCTTCGGTGGTATTCGCATAGTTCACAGGGCCGGTATCAGCCGCCGCCGTAATCGCACCAATCGGCCGTCACTTCGATGAAGCCGCGCGCGCCGGGCGAGGCGGTGAAGCGGTATTCCTTGTTCTTGAAGATCATGGAGTGCTGGATCGGCAGCTGGCCGCTCACTTCCTCCTCGCGGTCGCCAAGGGGGGAGAACACCATGGTCACCGGCTGGGCGGCATCGTACCACTGTTCCCGTCCGCCATTGGCGGCGCGGCCCCGGCCGCTCACCGTCACCACCCCGTTGAAGCGCACCCAGGTGTTGGCGTCGTCGTAGTTTTCCGTCTTGGCAAGGAAGCGGCGGGTTTCCGCCTCGGTGCAGTTGCGCGGCGGCTGCGCCTGCCCGACCACGAAGACCAGCCGCTCCGGCGACAGGCCGGCCTGCATCTTCTCGCGCACCTTCTCCAGCACCGCCTGCACGGCGGCGGGCGCCACCTGCTCGTAGCGGGTGCGATAGTCGGCGGCACGCTCCTCGGCGGCGGTCAGACTGGCTTCCAGTTCGGCAAGGCGCTGCTGACGAGTCTCCTCCGTTTCCGACAGACGCTCGATCTCCGTCTTCAGATCGGTGATCTCCTGCGCCGACAACTGGGTGCCCGCCTCGTAAGCGTAATAGGCGGTGGCGCCGACGATGCCCAGGAAGACCCCGAACTTGGCGAGGACCATCCAGAACTGCTTGCTTTGCTCGCGCTGGCGACGGCTGCGACGTGCCATCGATATGACCTGTTCTCCTGTTGCCCTGAGGCGGCAGTCCTACTTTTCCTTTGTGGCGGCCGCAAGGCAAAGCAGACCGCCCTAAGCCGAAAGACCGGAGGCGGCCCCGGCGGAACCGCCTCCTGCGTCCTTCGATCCTGACTGTCGTCCGGTCAGTGCGACATCAGCACCGGCACCGTCATGTGGCGCAGCAGGTGACGGGTGGCGCCGCCGAGCACCAGCTCACGCAGGCGCGAGCGGCCGTAGGCACCCATGACGATCAGGTCGGCACCGGCATCGCAGGTGCGCGACAGCAGCATGGCGCCG
The DNA here is from genome assembly GCA_023396465.1 of Pseudomonadota bacterium. Taxonomy (GTDB): domain Bacteria; phylum Pseudomonadota; class Alphaproteobacteria; order Rhodospirillales; family Rhodospirillaceae; genus Caenispirillum. Next base: position 2,179 of record JAEWWF010000089.1, on the reverse strand, counting down.
GGATCGACGTCATCGCTGAAAATATGCTCGGCATTGGCTTTCACCCCATGGCGAGCGAGGTGCAGCGAGATGTCGGCGCCCGGAACGTCGCCATGGCCGGCCCTGCCGCCGCGCGGATTGACGGCCAGAACCTCCACCTCCTGCGCCTTTTGCAGGATCGGCATGGCGTCGTTGACGGCGCGGGTGGCCTCGCGGCTGGCGTTCCACGCCACCACCACCTTGTGGCCGATGGTCCGGAACTTGCCCGCATAGGGCACCACCAGCACCGGCCGGCCGGCTTCCAGCACGACATGATCGACCAGTTCCGCCTCGCCGTCCATGGCGTCCTGGTTGGGATCGCGCTGGCCCATCACCACCAGATCGGTGTACTTGGCGTGCAGGCAGACGGTGTCGACGAGATCGCCGTCGACCGCCCGCCACTCGGCACGGACACCCCCGGCCCGCACCTTGTCCTCGAACAGCGCATGGGCGGCGGCGGCGGCCTCCTGGGCATAGCGGCGCTGCACTTCCTGCACTTCCGGCCCGAGCTGGCTCATGACGAACTGCGGCACATGCGGCACCATGCGGACGAACAGGCCGGTCAGGTGCGCATCGTGATCACTCGCCAGCTTGACGGCGACGTCCAACCGGTCGGCCGCGTGGGCCGAGCTGTCGACGATCACCATGATGTCCTTCAGCGCCATTGGTTCCTCCTGCATATCGGCCGACGGTCGACGGCCCGCGTCTGGGCTCAAGCCCTTGAAGTCATGGAACCATAGCGCAAGGCAACGCGGCTGCACAGGGGGATACCGGGGGCACTGGCGACACCAATGGCGGGAACCGGCCGGCGACGGACGCGGCGCGCGCTCACCCGCTTGCCACCATAGGAGGGCGGGGCCATATAGGCCGGATCGACTTCACAAAACCGCGAGGACACGGCAGCGCATGTATGGTCTGGTCAGGGCGCCGGAAATCGACCGTGAGGGGCTGACCTGGTTCAACGTGCCGCGGCCGCTGTCGCTGCGGGACCTGCGCGGGCGCATCGTCATCCTCGATTTCTGGACCTATTGCTGCATCAACTGCGTGCAGGCCCTGCCCACCCTGCGGCGGATCGAGGAAGCCTTCCCGCGTGAGGTGGCGGTGATCGGCGTCCACAGCCCCAAATTCGCCGCCGAGCGCGATCCCGCCGCCGTCGCCTGCGCCATCCGCCGTTATGACATCCGCCACCCGGTGGCGCACGACCCCTACATGACCCTGTGGGACGAATACGCCGTGCGGGCCTGGCCGACGCTGGTGGTGATCGGCCCCGACGGCAAGGTCATCGGCCAGCTGGCCGGCGAGCCGGACCCCGACCTGATGGTCCAGGGCATCGGCGACCTGATCGACAACCTGGGCGGCATCTGCGCCCTGGTGCCGGGCGAACTGCCCCTGACCCTGGAGGCGCCGGCCCCCGGCCCGCTGTCCTTCCCCGGCAAGGTGAAGCCGCTGCCCGGCGCCGAACGCCGCTGGGCGGTGGCCGACGGCGGCCATCACCGCATCGTCGTTTGCGAAAGCGACGGCCGCGTGCTCGCCCGCTACGGCACCGGCCTGCCGGGCATGGACGACGGCCCGGCGGAGCGGGCCAGCTTCACCTCGCCGCAAGGGCTGGCCTGCACCGCCGACGCCATCTACGTCGCCGACACCGGCAACCACCTGGTGCGCCGCATCGACCTGCACAGCGGCCTCGTCACCACCATCGCCGGCCTCGGCTTCCGCGGCCTGCCGGTGTGCGAGGGTGGCCGGGCCGACGCGGTCGCCCTCGCATCGCCGTGGGATCTGGAGGCGGCTGGCGACACCCTGTTCATCGCCAACGCCGGCACCCACCAGTTGCTCACCCTCGACCTCTCCGCCGGATGCATCGCCGCCTTGGCCGGCACCGGCGGCGAGAACATCCACGACGGACCTGCCCGCCGCGCCCTGCTGGCGCAGCCCAGCGGCCTCGCCCTGGCGCCCAATGGCGGCGCGCTCTATTTCGCCGACAGCGAAACCTCGGCGGTGCGCAAGGTGGTGCTGACCGGCACCCAACCGGAAGTGCGGACCCTGGTCGGTCGCGGCCTGTTCGACTTCGGGCTCGCCGACGGCTGCCTCGCCGAGGCCCGCATGCAGCATCCGCTGGGGGTGACGGTGATGCCGGACGGACGCATCGCCGTCGCCGACAGCT
>JAEWWF010000409.1 GCA_023396465.1 Pseudomonadota bacterium | reverse complement strand
ATCGCTAAAGCCTGCAAAAAATGGCCGGGATAGAACCTGTAGGAAACGGTGGACCTTCCTGGGCTAGTCGCATCCGGCATACTGAGCGGCAACAGCTTTCCCACGAAATCGCCATAGGTGTACTCTGGATGAAAAATGGTCTGTATTACGCACTCGCGCTCGATATGCAATTTATTGAGATAAGTGCTGCGGAGAATGTGGCTCTTGCCAGTACCCGGCGGACCGAAAACGATCAATTGTTCAGGGAGCATGGACGCGGCCGCTTCCAGTTGGGTCTGCAATTCATCTGCTCGCCACCGAATGGTGCACGCCAACCTGCCACGCCCATCCAATTGGCTAAGGATGGTTGCTCGGATGGCGGTCAATTGGTTCTGTTCAACCCGCCGCCGCTCATTTTCGCGCCGCGCGCTGTCCAGAGCTTCTTCTGTCTGGTTAGCAGACGCACCTTCTGAATTACCAATATCACCAGCACTTGCTGCAGCTAAAAACGTCCGTTTTTTACGCACGTCTAACGTAACGACCTTTGAGCGTCCATGAGTAAAGCTTTGGCGAACCTGCCCGGCTTCAACGGTTTTCTTAAGCTCAAGCTTGCCTGGCTGCGAAAGCTTTAGAGGCGCTTTTCTTTCGTGATCGCTCATTTGCTTAACTTTAAAGCAGTGATGCGTCCGCGCGCTTAACAAGCGTGACGGTGTGAGATTGACACGCATATCACATGCAAAACGTCGTGGGTACATCTAAAGATGGGGTGCTCAGCGGGCTGCCAAAGCGGGCTGCCAAGGTGTGGAATTATCGTTCTTTATAAGGCAACTGACCTGGCTCAACGTCCTGCCCGAACAAGGCGGATTTGCCGCAGTGCGTGAGGTGGCGGCAGGCTGTATTGCGAACAGCTTGAGCCCGGGAACATCAAACTGTCCCTCAGTTCTCAGGAAGCTCGCTTTGCCCGGTTTGTTGCATTTGGTAAAGTCGCGAAGCGCAACATTTTTGCGGTGTTGCTCCAGCAACGGCAGAGCCAGAGAATGGTTGCGCCCGATCCACTGCGAAGTGAGCCTTCGGCTTGCACTTCGCAGCGTCTCGGTCGCCCGAAATGAAGGGCAACAATGCCCGAAACTGCACTATTCAAAGACCGGACATACATCGTGCTACGGACACGACGACGTCGCCCGCTCTTGCGCCATGGGCTGGGGCAAGCCATGATCCGGGCTTATATAGTGTCGTACCAGCCAGCAAGTGAGCGAGCATCCGGCCCATGTCCGACGACGACCTTGACCGGCGCTTCGGCCAGCACTGGCTGCGCATGAGCGAGCGCCTGCTCGCCGAGTTGCAGAAACGAGAATTGCTCGATACGCCGGAAGCTCAAGCCTTCCTGACAGTTCGCCGTAAGCTGCGCCGCCTGGAGAATGCCGCCGAAAGCCGCAAGGCGCTGCCCAAGAAAACCATGGAGACAAAATGGGAAGCATTTTTGCGCAAGATCGGCAAGCCTCCGAAACGCTGACACCACCTTCACCCGCTCCGCGAAACTGCGGCCGTAGTTGTCGCGATGAGGCATGATGACCGACGATTTCCGTCCCCGACCGATCGACGATCTGCTCGCTATCATGGCGCGGCTGCGTGATCCTGATACCGGCTGCCCCTGGGACCGGGACCAAACCTTCGCCACCATCGCCCCTTACACCATCGAGGAAGCCTACGAGGTCGCCGATGCCATCGAGCGCGGTGACCTGCCAGAGTTGCAGGACGAACTGGGCGATCTGCTGCTACAGGTGGTGTTTCACAGCCGCATGGCGGAGGAAGCCGGCGCGTTCGCCTTCGCCGACGTGGTCGGCTCCATCTGTAGCAAGATGATCCGTCGCCACCCTGGCGTGTTCGGCGATGCCGAGGTCGCCGACGCCGCCGCCCAGACCGTGGCGTGGGAGGAGCACAAGGCACGCGAACGTGCCGCGAAAGCCACCGCGGACGCTGCCGCCAGCGGGAGCCGCGTCAGCCCCTCGGCGCTCGACGGGGTTCCGATCGCCCTGCCCGCCCTGACCCGGGCGGTCAAGATCCAGAAGCGGGCGGGTCGGGTCGGCTTCGACTGGCCGGAGGCAGCGCAGGTCATCGACAAGATCGAAGAGGAACTGGACGAGGTCCGTGTCGAACTCACCGCCGTCCCGCGCGATGACGGACGGGTGGCGGAGGAAATCGGCGATCTGCTGTTCGCCGTTGTCAACCTCGCTCGCAAGGCTGGGGTTGATGCGGAAACCGCTCTGCGGCACGCCACGGCCAAGTTCGACCGGCGCTTCCGGGCTGTGGAGGAACTCCTTGAAATGCGGGGGAAATCGCCGGAGAATTCAAGCCTCGACGAGATGGAGGCCCTGTGGGGCCAAGTGAAGAGAGACCTTCGGGGATGACCGTCGCCGCCCTGCCCGCCTTCGTCCGCCGTGCGTTGCGGGCTGTCGGTGCCATTGCTCTCGTGCTGCCGTTGCTGGCGAGTTGCTACCTTCCTGATCGCTTCCAGTCGGAAATCCGCCTCGCCCGTACCGGCGAGTTCGGCCTCTACTACAAGGGCGACCTGACTTGGCTGCCGCTGGTGAAGGACCTGCGGGAAGGTCGGGTGACGCAGGCCGACCTGCCGGAAAAGATGGTGGTCCTGGAACGGGACCTGGCGCGCGACCGCAGCTTTTCTGACGTCCGCGCCACCGGCCCCGGCACCTTTTCCGTCGAATACAACCGTGTCGGCAAGCTGGCGCGGCCTGATCTGGTGACATTTGTGCGGCGTAACGCCCGCATCATCACCATGCAGACCGATGAAGACGGGCTGGTCAGCCTGTCAGCGAGCCAGGCGATCAAGCTGATCCCGCCGGAGACCATCGAACAAGCCGGCCTCAACAGCCGTGGCCTGCTGCGGGTCACGACCAATGCCCGCGTTCTGGAGCACAATGCCGATTCGGTTCGCCCGGGACCGCAGGGCTTCATGCTCTATGACTGGAAAATCAACGGCGTGCGAGGTCAGGAACCGCGCATGAAGGCGCAACTGGATTGAGAGGCCGCTGAAGGGCATCGCCCTGACTCTCAGGCATGGCCTTCGATGTGGGGCCGCAGGATATCCCTCAACTCCTGCCATAGCACCTCGTCTGGGGCGAGGATGATGTGGTCGCCGTCGATGTCTCCTGGCCGATAAGGCCGGCCGTCATAAAGCCGGCACACTCCTCCGGCTTCCGTGAAGATGAGCGCCCCGGCGGCATGATCCCAAGGGTTCAGACGACGGCGGAAGACGGCGAAACCGGCCCGACCATCGCTCGCCTGCATGTAATCGTGGGCGGCGCTGCCGCTTTGCCGGGTGCGAATACCGTGCGGTTTGAACAGTTTGGCATGACCGTAGCCGGCGGCTCCCACCAGGGTGCGCAAGGGTGCCGGAGCGGCCACGGCCACCCGCTTCCCGTCGCACCAACTGCCACTGCCCCGGTGGGCGGCATAGAGGCTATCCGCCACCGGGTCCAGTATCCAGCCAGCCACCGTATCCCCGCCTTGCACCAGCGCGACCATGACGGCAAAGCGCGGGACACCGTTGGCGAAGTTGCGGGTGCCGTCGACAGGATCGAGCACCCATACCGGTGCGTCCTGTTGAAGCTTGTCCATCACCGACGGGTCGGCATGGGCCGCTTCCTCTCCGACCACGAGGGAGCCCGGCAGAAGCGCCAGCAAGCGGTCGCTCAGCGCCTTTTCTGCGGCCACGTCGGCGGCGGTGACCAGATCCCCGGGGTGGCTCTTCTGGTGGATCTCATGGCGGCCGAGGGTACGGAAGCGAGGCAGGATCTCCGCCCGCGCCACCGCCCGCATGATGGCGGCGACCTCCGCGAGGTCAACGGTGTCGGCTGTGGCGACGGTGGGTGTGGTCATGGCGTTTCTTCTACGGCATGCACGCCCCGACGACAACCAGGGGCCATGGGTCTACGCCTGTCAGGGGGCGTATAGTTCACGGTCGGCATGATAGCTGGCGGACAACAGGTCCAGTAGCCGGGCAGCCTCGCCGTTGTGGGCCGATTGCTGCATCAGCCATTGCACCACGAAAGCGGAGAACGCCACCGCCTCCCCCTTGCCGCGCAGGGCGAAGCGATCGCCCACCTCCTCCAGCCAGCCGTGAACCTGGCCACGCGCCATGACGTTCAACTGCTTCTTGACGTAGCGGTTCTTGCGTCGCCAGCGGGTTTGGGATTCGGTGGTGGCCATGCCAGCATCTCCTGCGCAGCTCTACTAGTAGAACTGTCTCACGTCCCCCACCGGTGGTCCAGCCGTGTTTCACGCCTTTCCCGCTCATTATCTACTAGTAGATCACCGCCGCATCGTTCACTTCCCTGGAAGGGAGGCATCACCTTCGCCCAGCGGCCGCTGCATGAGCACGCTGTCCACCCAGCGGCCGAACTTGAATCCCACCGATGGCAGCAGCCCGACGCGGCGGAACCCGAGGCTTTCATGCAGGCCGATGGAGCCGGCGTTGCCACTATCACCGATGACGGCGATCATCTGGCGCAGGTCGAGGGTCTCGCAGTGGGCGATGATGGCGGCCAGCAAATCGCGACCAATGCCCCGCCTGCCCTGCCCCGGTGCGACGTAAACCGAATCCTCGACGGTATGGCGGTAGGCCGGACGCGGCCGATAAGGCCCGGCATAGGCATAGCCGAGAACCGCTCCTCCGGGGCCGTCCGTCGCCACCAGATAAGGTAGGCCGCGGCCGGTGATGTCGGCGCGGCGGCGCTCCATCTCGGCCTCGGTCGGCGGTTCCACCTCGAACGAGGCGATGCCGGTCAGCACATGGTGGGCATAGATCGCCCGCACCGGCGCCATGTCGGCGACGGTGGCGGGGCGGATGACGATGGGGGACGGCGGCATGGGGCGTGGGCTCCGCGGAAAGGACGGCGGCGGTTCATACGCCCGCCAGGGCCACGCCACAAGAGCCTATGCGCCGCTCTTGGCGGCCAGCCATTCCTGGTGCCTCCACGGAGTCATGGGGCAAGGAGTCATGGGGTGTCGCTAGGTGGTCGAGGCGCACCCTGCCCTTCTAGCCCGGAAGGAGACAGGGCAAGGGAGGACCTTACGGTGTGTCAATCCCGGCCATTGGCGCTGCCATTGCGCAGGCGCTCGGCATCGGCGGGGTCGAGGCGCACCACCATGTGGGCGTTCTCCTCCCCGTCCGTGCGCGAGATCACGTCGCCCTTGCGGTAGAGCCAGGCGATGAGGCCGCCGTCGGAGAGCGGCACGTCCACGTCCACCGTTTCGCGGTTGCGCAGCAGCAGGTCCTCGATCCGCCGCAGCAGGGCCTCGGTGCCCTCGCCGGTAACGGCCGACAGCGCCACCATGTGCTCCGAGCGGCCGGTCTGGCTCAGCAGTTCGGCGCGGGCGTCGACGGGCAGCAGGTCGATCTTGTTGAGGGCCTCCAGCAGCCCTTCGTCCACCTCGTCGCCGAGGTCAAGCTCGACCCGCAGCACCTTCTCCACGTCGGCCTTCTGCGCCTCGGTGTCCGGGCTGGCGGCGTCGCGCACATGGACGATGACGTCGGCCTCCAGAACCTCTTCCAGCGTAGCGTGGAAGGCGGCCACCAGTTCATGCGGCAGGTCGGAGACGAAGCCCACGGTGTCGGACAGGATCGCCTTGGTCCCCGACGGCAGCACGAGGCCGCGCATGGTGGGGTCCAGCGTGGCGAACAACTGGTCCTGGGCGTAGACCTCGGCCCGCGTCAGGCGGTTGAACAGGGTGGACTTGCCGGCGTTGGTGTAGCCGACCAGGGCGATGATGGGGTACGGCACGCGCCGCCGTGCCTCGCGGTGGAGGTTGCGGGTGCGCTTGACCTCCTCCAGTTCCTTCTTCAGCTTGGCGATGCGCTCGCCAATGAGCCGGCGGTCGATTTCGATCTGGGTTTCACCGGGGCCGCCGAGGAAGCCGAAGCCGCCGCGCTGGCGCTCCAGGTGGGTCCACGACCGCACCAGGCGGGAGCGCTGATAGCTGAGGTGGGCCAGTTCCACCTGCAACATGCCCTCGCGGGTGCGGGCCCGCTCACCGAAGATTTCCAGGATCAGGCCGGTGCGGTCGATGACCTTGCACTTCCACGCCCGTTCCAGGTTGCGTTGCTGCACCGGCGTCACGGCGCAGTCCATGACCGCCACCTCGACGCCGTTGTCCTCGACGATTTGGGCGAGCCGGTCCACCTGCCCTTCCCCCAGGTAGGTGGAGGGCTTCGGCTTGCTGACCGGCACCACCTCGCCATGGACGATGTTCAGGTCGATGGCGAGGGCGAGGCCCTTGGCCTCGTCCAGGCGGGCCTGGGGGTCGCGCGCATCCTCGCTGCCGCCCCGCTTGAGAGCGGGGTGGATGACCATGCAGCGGGCGGGTGCGCGTTCGCGGCTGTGTTTGTCTGTTTCTGTCACGCGTGCGGCGCGGCCTCGTCGGTCAGGACTGAGCCTCGCCCTCCTCCTTCGTCTGCTCGAACAACGAGATCGGCGAGGTCGGCATGACGGTGGAGATGGCGTGCTTGTAGACCAACTGGGTGTGGCCGTCGCGGCGCAGCAGCAGCGAGAAGTTGTCAAACCACGTAACGATGCCCTGAAGCTTCACCCCGTTCACGAGGAAGACGGTCACCGGAGCCTTGTTCTTGCGGATATGGTTCAGGAAAACGTCCTGAACGTTCTGGCTCTTTTCAGCAGACATATGTCGGCCCTTTAAGTTTGTTATTCTTGCCCCCGCGCGGGTTCGGCCCGCGTCGGATCGTTCACCAGCCCTGGTTACCATCAATCCGCGGCGTTGGGAACCGTCTCATCACGAAACAGTTGGAGAAGCCCGTGCGCCGAGGTCAGATGCACCTCCGGCTCGCAGCCGTCGAACTCCTCCCGGGCCGCCGCCATCGGGCGTAGCAGCACCCGGTGGCACCCGGAGTCGCGGGCGCACTGCATGTCCACCGCCATATCACCCACGAACCAAACGCGGTGACGCCCCGGTACGATGCCGCTGTCGGCGAGCGCCAGATGAACCACATCCACCGCCGGCTTGTCGCGCGCCGCATCGCCAGCCCCGACGACGCGGTGAAAGTGCGGCGTCCAGCCCAGGTGATCGGCCTCCGCCCGCAGGTAGCGGCCGGTCTTGTTGGAGACGACGCCCAGCATCACGCCGGCATCGCGGAAAGCAGCCAGCATCTCGGCGGCGCCGGGCAATGGCCGCAGCATCTCCAGATGCACCTCGGCGAAGGTACGGTAGAAGATCTGCGCCGCCTCCTGCCACCGGTCGCCGAACAGGTCGGGGAAGGCCTCGCGCAAGGATCGGGCGATGCGCCGCTGGGCCTCTTCCTCCGTCCATGGGTCATGGCCCATGGCATCGAGGGTGGCATTCATGGCGCGGATGATGCAGGGCCAAGTGTCGACCAGGGTATTGTCCCAGTCGAACAGGATGGCGTCAGGTCGTGGCAGTCCAGGCATCGGCCGGCAATCCATTCAAGTAGTCCAAATAAAGGGCGCGCAGGCGGGCGGCGATGGAGCCGGGTCTGCCGTTGCCGATGATCGCGTCGTCGATCTGCACCACCGGCATGACGTAGTTGGTGGTGCTGGAGAAGAAGCTCTCCCTGGCCTGCTTGGCTTCGTCCAGGCTGAAGGGACGCTCCACCACCTCCATGCCGGCGGCGCGGGCCAGCACGATCAGCCGTTGGCGGGTGATGCCGGGCAGGATCTCGTGCCCCAGCGGCCGGGTGATCAGGCGGCCGTCGGCATCCACCATCCAGGCGTTGGATGAGCCGGCCTCCGTCACCATGCCATCGTCGTCCACCTGGTAGACTTCGGGGCAGCCGGCTTCATGGGCCTGCTGCTTGGCCAGCACGTTGGCCAGCAGTCCGACGGTCTTGATGTCGCGCCGCTTCCAGCGGATGTCCGGCACCGAAATGACCTTGGCTCCGTCCTCGATCACGCCGCGCGCCAGGGCCGGCATGCGGCGGGCGGTGACGATGATGCTGGGTGCCAGGTCGCCGCCCCAGGTGTGCAGGCGCGGCGCCACGCCACGGTTGATCTGCAAATACACGATGCCGGTGCGGATGCCGTTGCGGCGAACCGTCTCCCGCAGCACCAGGGCGAGCGCGCGCCGGCTCATCGGCATGGGAATGCGCAGGTCGGCGAGGCCGGCTTCCAGACGGTCCAGGTGCGGGCCAAGGTCCACCGGCAAACCACGCCAGACGGCGACCACCTCGTAGACACCATCGGCGAATTGCAGGCCGCGATCCTCCACATGGACCGTCGCCTGGGAGTGCGGCACGTAGCGCCCGTTGACGTAGGCGATGCGAGACATGGCGGGGGCGTCCCCTTCTTCCGTGCAGGATCGTAACGAACGGCGCAGGATCTCAGAAATACTCCAGCCGCACCGAGAACATCTTCTCCACCCGCTTCACCGCCTCCTTGGCGGCGAACAGGATCACGCGATCACCGCCCTGGACCACGGTATTGCCGCGCGGGCTGATGACTTCCTTGCCGCCGCGCACCACCGCGCCCAGCATCACCCCGTTGGGCAGCTTCACGTCGCGTAGCGGCTTGCCGACGATGGAACTGGTTTCCAGCGCATCGGCCTCGATCATCTCGCCGAAGCCTTCATGCAGCGAGTGGACGGCGTGGATGCGGCCGCGTCGGACGTGCTGAAGAATGTTGGAGACCGTGATGGCGCGCGGGTTCACCACCACGTCGATACCAAGCGGGCTGACCAGGGCGTTGTAGGTGGTCTTGTTGAGCAGAGAAATGGCCCGTTGGGCGCCCGATCGCTTGGCCAGCAGCGAGGCCAGGATGTTGACCTCGTCATCCTCGGTCACCGCCACCACCGTCTCGACGCTGCCGATGGCCGCTTCGTCCAGGATTTCCGGGTCGAGCACGTCACCGTTGAGCACGATGGTGCGGTTCAGCGTCTTGGCAACGAATTCCGCCCGCTCCCGGTCGATCTCGATGACCTTGGCGCTGATTTCGGGGTGCTCGGTTTCCAGCTGCTGCGCCAGGAACAGGCCGATGTTGCCGCCGCCGAAAATCAGCACCCGGCGGGTTTCCTTCTCCTCGTGCCCGAAGGCCGACAGGGCGCGTCCCATGTGGTCGCGGGAGACGACGAAATACACCTCGTCACCGGGCAGCATATGGTCGTCGGGCGATGGCACCATGGCGCGGCCGTCGCGGACGATGCCGACGATGACGATCTGGAGGTCGGGGAAGAGCTGCGTCAACTGGCGCAGTGGCGTGTGGACCACCGGCGTCGCCTCGGTGCAGCGCACGCCAAGCACCTGGACCTTCCCTTCCGCCAGCGGAATGATGTCGATGGCGCCGGGCACCCGCAGGCGGCGGGTGACGGCGCGGGCGACCTCGATTTCCGGCGAGATGATGACGTCGATCGGCATGTTCTCGCGCGAGAACAGATTGGCCCAGATCGGTTGCAGGTAGGACTGGGCGCGCACGCGGGCGATCTTGGTCGGCACCGAGAACAGGCTGTGCGCCACCTGACAGGCGACCATGTTCACTTCGTCGTAGGCGGTGACGGCGATGATCATGTCGGCATCGGCAATGCCAGCCTGCTCCAGCACGTTGGGGTGCGAGGCGTAGCCCAGCACCGCCTTGACGTCCAGACTGTCGGCGATCTTGCGAATCAGGTCCGGCCGCTGGTCGATGACGGTGATGTCGTTGTTCTCCACCGCCAGATAACGGGCGATGTTGAAGCCGACCTGGCCGGCACCGCAAATGATGACTTTCATGGTCGGTCCTCCGGCCGCCGCCGTTCCGGGCAGGGCAAAGTGATGAGGGTCAGCGCTTGGCCTCGTCCGGCATGCCACCGGAGCCGGTGACGCCAAGCGCCTTCAGCTTGCGGTGCAGGGCGGAGCGTTCCATGCCCACGAACTCGGCGGTGCGCGAGATGTTGCCGTTGAAGCGGGTCATCTGGCTGATCAGGTATTCGCGCTCGAACAGCTCGCGTGCCTCGCGTAGGGGCAACGACATGATCTGGATGGAATTTTCCAACCGCAGCACTTCCGGCGTGATGGATCCGATCTCTGCCGGCAGATTCTCGGCGGTGATGGGCTCGCGCGGGTCGCCGGGCGCCATGATCAGCAGCCAGTCGACGACGTTGCGCAACTGCCGCACGTTGCCAGGCCATTCATAGGATTGCAGGGCCGCCATGGCGTCGTCGCCGATCACCCGCGGCGCCATGCCGGCCACCTGGGCCGCCCGCTCCATGAAGTGGCGGGCGAGCACGGGGATGTCCTCGCGGCGGTCGCGCAGCGGCGGAATGCGGATCGGCACCACGCTTAGACGATAATAGAGATCCTCGCGGAACGTGCCATCGGTAATCACATTCTGAAGGTCGCGGTTGGAGGTGGCGATGACGCGCACGTCCACCTCCACCTTCTTGATGCCGCCGATGCGCTCGAAGGTCTGTTCCTGCAAGGCGCGGACGATCTTGCCCTGGGTTTCCAGCGGCATGTCAGCGACTTCGTCGAGCAGCAGGGTGCCGCCGTGGGCCTGCTCGAACATGCCGACCTTGCGGGTCGCCTGCCCGTCCACCGGCTGTTCGGTGCCGAACAGCTCGATCTCCATGCGGTCGGGGTGCATGGCGGCGCAATTCACCACCACGAAGGGGCCGCCGGCCCGCTTGGACTTGCTGTGGATGAGGCGGGCAGCCACTTCCTTGCCGGCCCCCGGCGCGCCGGAGATCAGTACCCGCGATCCGGTCGGCGCCACCCGGTCGATGGCCTGCCGCACCTGCCCGACGGCGGCCGAGATGCCGACGAGTTCCGGCGGCCCGCCGGCCCGCAGGCGCAGTTCCTCGTTCTCGCGCCGCAGGTCGGCGGCTTCCATGGCGCGCTGGATGATCAGCAGCAGACGATCGGACTTGAAGGGCTTCTCGATGAAATCGTAAGCGCCCATCTTGATGGCCGAGACCGCCGTTTCAATGGTGCCGTGGCCGGAGATCATCACCACCGGCACCTGCGGGTGCTCGGCCTTGATCGCCTCCAGCACCTGCAAGCCGTCCAGACGGCTGCCTTCCAGCCAGATATCGAGCACCACCATGGATGGCGCGCGGGCGCGGATCTGCTCCAGCGCGCTGTCGCCATCGGCGGCCTCCCGCGGCTCATAGCCTTCATCCTCCAGGATGCCGGCGATCAGCATGCGGATGTCTGTTTCGTCGTCGACGATGAGAATGTCACGCGCCATGGTTGGATCGAACGTCTGACGAAGGAAGAGGATCGGACTTCGACGGGTCGACCGCGGCGTCACCGGGCGCGGATCGCGAGGGTGGGAATACCAGCGAGATGCGAGCACCACCGCCCCCGGCATCTTCCAATACCAATTCGCCCCCGTGGTCTTCCAGGATTTTCTTGACGATGGCGAGGCCAAGGCCGGTTCCCTTGGCCCGGGTGGTGACGTAGGGCTCAGTCAGGCGCTGGCGATCCTCGCCGGCCGGCAGGCCCTTGCCGTTGTCTTCCACCGTCACCGTGGTTGGCCCGCTCCCCGGTATTTCCGGCGCCGCCACCCGCACAGCGACGCGGCCGCGCGGCAGTTCCTCACCATCCGTCGCCGCAGACCGGCCGTCAATGGCTTCCACGGCGTTCTTCATCAGATTTGTGAGCGCCTGTCCGACCTGCCGGGCATCGCAATCCAGCCCCACCCGGCCCTGGGGCAGATCCAGCTCGAAGGTGATCTGCGGATAGGCGGTGCGCTGGAGGAAAGCAGCCTGGCGCACCAGTTCGTTCAGGTTCTCGCGCTTCATGACCGGCTGCGGCATGCGCGCGAAGGCGGAGAACTCGTCCACCATCTGGCCGATGTCGCCGACATGACGGACGATGGTGTCTGTCAGCTTGACGAAGGTGTCGCTGTCCTCGTCGATCTGCTTCAGGTACTTGCGCTTCAGGCGCTCGGCCGACAGCTGGATCGGCGTCAGCGGATTCTTGATCTCGTGGGCGATGCGGCGGGCGACGTCGGCCCAGGCCGCCTTGCGCTGCGCCGATTGCAGTTCGGTGATGTCGTCGAAGGTCAGCACATGGCCGATCACCTGCCCTTCCAGGTTTTCCGCCGTCACCCGCATGAGCAGGGTGAGCGAGCGGCCGCCGCGCTGGATGACGATATCGCGCTGCAAGGTGCGGTCGGGGCGCTGCGCCACTTCTTCCATCACCTCGGCGAACTCCGGCACCGCGTCGGCCACCGGCCAGCCGACCCAGGCATGCAGGTCGGTTTCCAACAGCGTGCAAGCGGAGCGGTTGGGCAGGGTGATGCGGCCGAGCGCGTCGGTGCCGATGACCCCCGCCGACACGCCTTCCAGCACCGTTTCGGTGAAACGGCGGCGTTCGTCCAGTTCGCGGTTGGTAGCGACCAGGCGTTCGTGCTGGCTCGACAGCTGGCTGGTCATGCGGTTGAAGGCGCGACCGAGGGAGGCCACCTCGTCACTAGCGACGATCTCGCGCACCCGCACCGACAGGTCGCCCGCCCTCACCCGCTCGGCGGCGTCGATCAGGGCGACGATAGGGCTCGCCAGCCGCGTCGCCAGCGTCAGGCCGACCCATACCGCCGCCAGCAGCAGCAGCAGGGCGACGATGATGAACATCAGCGAGAAGGTGATTTCCAGCCCCGAGCGCTGCCCCTCCAGCCGCTGGTATTCAGACACCGCCTCTTCCGTCCGCTCCATGTGGTTGATGACCTTGGGATCGACGAAACGGCCGACGTAGAGGAAGCTGGGCGGCATGGTGTCGAGCCGCACCAGTGCCCGCACCCGGTCGTCGGTCTCGCCGGTCAGCACCGCCACTTCGCCGTTGTTGGCGCGTTCGATGGCCCAGAACGGCACGTCCTCGAACTGGAGCGCGAAGGTGAAGCCGGCGCGGGCGAACACCTTGCCGTCGGTGGTGAACATCAGGGCTTCCGACAGGCCGCGGATGGATGCCTGCGCCTCCAGGAACCCTTCCAACGCCTGGGTGGAGCGAGCCAACTGCGGCCACTGACGCAAAATGTCCGTCGCCACCGCCAGCACTTCGCCGGCCACGCCCTGCTGGTGCTCCACCATGTAGGCGCGGGCCACCTCGCGGCTTTCCTCCAGGGCGGTCTTCACCCGTTCGCCGAACCACGCCTGGACACCCAGATTGAAGAACAGGGCCGAGAAAATGGCGACCGCCACCGTCGGCGTGATCGCCACCGCCGAGAACAGCAGCACCAGCCGCACATGCAGCCGCGACCCGGCGGAGCCGGTCCGCCGCTCCATCCACAGCGCCACGATGCGGCGCATGACCACCACGGTCAGCAGCAGCAGCAGGACAAGGTCGAGCTGCAACAGCAGGAACAGCGGCGTGCTCTCGGTCGCCGTGCCGCCCTGGTCGGTCATCACCACGTAGGTGGCGGCGCCCGACGCGATGGCGGCCAGCGTCAACAGGATGGCGAGCTTGCGCCCCAGGTTGACGTGACGTGCCCACAGGCCGAGGCGCATGAAGGAGCGCCGCAGCGAAACGGGGGAGCCGGCGGTGGACGTCGGGGTGTCGCTCAACGGCGTTTATCCGTCACTTCATGCCGCGCACGACGGAAATGTCGAGATCGCGGATTTTCTTGCGCAAGGTATTGCGGTTCAGGCCCAGCACCTGGGCGGCGCGAATCTGGTTGCCGCGCGTGCTTTCCAGGGTAAGCGCCAGCAACGGCCGCTCGATCTCCCGCAGCACCCGATCATAGAGCCCCGGCGGCGGTAGACCATCGGCATGGGCGGAGAAATAGTCGCGCAGATGGCGTTCCACCATGTCCGAAAGTCCCTCGCCTTCCGCCCCAGCCGGCGCCGCCGGGGCGGCCGTGGCCGAGGCCAGTTCCAGTTCGATCACCTCGACGCCGATGACTTCCTGCGCATAGAGCGCCGCCAGCCGCCGCATGAGGTTTTCCAACTCGCGCACGTTGCCCGGCCAGCGGTGGCGCTTCAGGCGGTCCATGGCGGCGGGGTCGAGGGTCTTGGGCGGCAAGCCCTCCTCCGTCGCCACGGTCAGGAAGTGGCTCGCCAGTTCGGGAATGTCCTCGGCCCGTTCGCGCAGCGGCGGCAGGCGGATGGGGACCACGTTCAGGCGATAGAACAGATCCTCGCGGAACAGGCCCTGGCGGATCAGCTGGCTGAGGTCGCGGTGGGTGGCCGCCACGATGCGCACGTTGGCGCGGATGGGCGTGCGGCCGCCGACGGTGGTGTACTCGCCTTCCTGGAGAACGCGCAGCAGGCGGGTTTGCGCCTCCGGCGGCATGTCGCCGATCTCGTCAAGGAACAGGGTACCGCCCTCGGCCTGCTCGAACCGGCCCTGCGCGCGGGCGTGGGCGCCGGTGAAGGCGCCCGTCTCGTGGCCGCACAGCT
>JAEWWF010000332.1 GCA_023396465.1 Pseudomonadota bacterium | reverse complement strand
GCGTCGGCCGGCAGGCGCAGCAGGCGGGGCAGGGCGCCGGGATGGAAGCGCAGCCCGGTCACCACGGCCGGCACCGGCACCACGGCGGCGGTGGCGGCGGCCGGCACCAGCCACAGCGAGCCGTCGGCGCGGCGCAGGATATCGAGGCAGCCGTCCGGCAGCACGCGGTGGACATCGCCGCCGCCATGACGCCAGCGGCAGGCGGCCAGGCCGCGCAACCCGGCCGGAGGTGGCGCCTCGGCGAGGGCGGCTTCACTGGGCGGCGCGGGCATCGCTCTGGCTCGTCACCATGGGCAGGGTGAAGCTTACGGTGGTGCCGGCGTCGCGGCGGGTGGTGAGGCTGATATGACCGCCGTGGCGTTCGACGATGCGGCGGGCCAGTGACAGGCCGATGCCGGAGCCCGGTGTCACCCCCGGTCCGTGCAGCCGGCGGAACATTTGGAAAGCTTCCTCCGCCCGCTCCTGATCGAAGCCGAGGCCGTTGTCGGTGATGGTCACCCGCCACATCTCGCCATCCGGCTCGGCGGTGACAGTGATCCGAGGTGGCCGATCGGGATGGCGGAACTTGAGCGCGTTGCCGACCAGCGCCCGCAGCAACTGCACGATCTGGGCATCGAGACCGCTCACCGTCGGGAGGGACCCGTCCACCGCCACCACGGCGTTTTCCGACTCGATGCTGGCATGCAGGGACTCGAGGGCGACGGCCAGTGCCCGACCGAGATCAACGGTGCGGAAGGGCTCCTGCCGGGTATCGGCGCTGGCGTAGAGCATCAGATCGTCGACGATCTGCCGCATGCGACGGGCGCCGGTCACAAGGTGGGCGAGGTAGACCCGGCCATCGCCGTCCAGCCGGTCGCCCAGGTGGCGCTCCAGCAACTGCGCGAAGGATACCTGTGTGCGGGTCGGCTCCTTCAGGTCGTGGGAGGCGAGATGGGCGAAACGCTCCAGTTCGGTATTGGAGCGGGTGAGTTCCTCCACCGTGTGGACCAGATCCTGTTCCATCCGTTTGCGGATGGTGATGTCCTCGCACAGGGCGGCGATGAGCCGGACACGGTTGTTCTGACGCACCGGCGACAGGGTGGTGCGGCCCCATACCGGGCTGCCGTCGGGCAGCAGGTAGCGGACCTCCACATGAGCGTGGGGACGGCTGCCAGCGGCAACGGCGGCGGCGGCGTCCAGCAGCGGCGGCAAGTCGTCGGGGTGGACGATATCGGCCCAGGACAGGGATGCCAGTTCCTCCGCGGTGCGCCCGGCCAACTCGCCATAGCGGTCGTTGACACGTCGGAAGGCGCCGTCCGGCGTCACCAGCGCCATGCCGACGGCGGCCTGCTCGAAGGCGGCGCGAAAGCGTTCCTCACGTTCGGCGAGGGCCGCCATCTGGGCGCGGCGAATGGCCTCCATCTGCCGGGCCATGTGGCGGGACAAGGCCCAGATGGCCAGCCCGGTGATGGTGATGAAGGCCAGCCCCTTCACCGTCTGGGCCTGCGCCAGCGCCTGCGCGTCGGGGAACACCGCGTGCAGCATGCGGTCGGAGAATATGATCCACAGCGCGGCCAGCACCATGTAGACGGCGGCGATGCGCGCTGGCGACAGCAGCGGCCGGCGCAGGCGCGGGCCGTGCAGCGGTCTTTCCTCCTCCTGCATCGCCCTTCCCCCTGCGGAGCTGGAGTAGTTACCTCTGACTTCTGTCAGTGTACAGCGAGTCGGCGTACTCGGTCCAGGAAGCGTAGCGACAGCAGCACCGCCGCCGTCACCAGTCCGGCCAGCAGGCCCCACCAGATGCCGACGCCGCCCATGCCGACGACGAAAGCCAGCGTGGCGCCCAGCGGCACGCCGATCACCCAGAAGCCGGTCACGGCGATCACCATCGGACCACGGGTGTCCTTCAGGCCGCGCAGGGCGCCGGAGGTCACCACCTGGGTGGCGTCGGCAAGCTGGAACCCGGCGGCCACCGCAAGGAAGGCTGCCGCCAGCCCGGCCACCGGCTGGTCGGTCGCCTCCGTCCCGAGAAACAGCGTCACCAGCCACAGGGGTGCGAACCAGAAGACGACAGCGGCCAGGCTCATGAAGGCAAGGCCGCCGGTGAGCGCGGCTTGCCAGGCTCGCAGGGCGCCGGTCGGATCGCCGCGCCCGACGGCCAGTCCGACCCGCACCGTCGCGGCCTGCGACAGGCCGTAGGGCACCATGAAGGTGATGGAGGCAAGCTGAATGGCGATCTGATTGGCCGCCAGGGCGTCGAGGGAGATGAGGCCCATGAGGAAGACGGCGGTGGCGAACATCCCCATCTCCAGCACCATGGTCAGGCCAATGGGCAGACCAATGCGCAGGATGGCGGCGAAGGTGCTCCAGTCGGGCCGCCACAGCCGCCCCAGCACATGCAGCCGCCGCAGCCGTGGGGCGTGGCTGACGTGAACGAACAGCGCCGCCGCCTGCAAGGTGGCGACGATGGCGGTGGCGAGTCCCGCCCCCGCTATCCCAAGTGCCGGGAAGCCCCAATGACCGAACATCAGGGCGTAGTTGAGGGCGGCGTTGACACCGATGGCGACGACACTGAGGGCAAGCACGGCGCGGGTGCGGGCGAAAGCCGCCAGCAGCGCCCGGTTGACCATGAACCATAGGGCCGGCACCAGTGCCCAACTGGCCCAAAACAGGTAAACGCCGGCTCCCGCCGAGGCCTGCGCCGGCTGGCCGAGGGCGAGCAGGATGGACTCGGCGTTCCACAGGATCGCCATGCCGGGCAGTCCGACGGTTGTCGCCGCCCACAGCCCCTGACGATAGGCGCGCCGCGCCTCCCGCGGGTCGCGGCGGCCAAGGGCCTGGGCGATCAGCGGCGAGGTGGCGGCGGTGACGCCGATGCCGAACAGCAGCACCGCCAGGAACAGGTTGAGCCCGAGGGAACCGGCGGCCAGCGCCTCCGGTCCCAGGTGGCCCATCATCATGACGTCGGTGGTCTCCAGGCCGATCTGCGCCAGCTGTGTCAGTGCCAGCGGCAGCCCGAGACGAAGGGTTTCCTTCAGTTCACCGCGCCAGGCAGGGGACGGCACGGCGGCCTCTTGCGCAATTGCGGGGACGCTCCGGTTATCCCGGCGTGTCCCCGCTTGTCAAACCCACAGGTGAGGGCGATGGCTCAGGACGCCGCCTGCAACGACAAACGGCGTTCCCAGGCCAGGGTGTGACGCAGAATGGCGTCGAGGTCGTCGTGCCGCGGCTGCCACCCAAGCGTGTGCTTCAGGCGCGACGACTCGGCGATCAAGGCGCCGATGTCGCCGGCCCGCCGTGGTCGTTCGCGCACGGTCAAGGGGCGGCCGGCGACGCGGGCGATGGCCTCGGCCACCTCGCGCACCGTGTAGCCGCGCCCATAGCCGCAGTTCATCACCGTGCTGGCGCCGCCGGAGAACAGGTGATCGAGCGCCAGCACATGGGCGTCGACCAGATCGGTGACGTGGATGAAGTCGCGCACGCCGGTGCCGTCGCGGGTGTCGTAGTCGGTGCCGAAGATGTCGAGCCCGTCGCGCCGACCGAGCACCGCCTCGCAGGCCACCTTGATGAGATGACAGGCGCGCGGGTTGCGCTGGCCGGTGCGCCCCTGCGGATCGGCGCCGGCGACATTGAAGTAGCGCAGCGCGGCATAGGTCATGCCCGCCGGCCCGGCGCTGTCGGCCAGGATGCGCTCCACCATCAGCTTGGACTGCCCATAGGGGCTGATGGGGTTGGGCGGCACGCTTTCATCCACCTGCACGATGCCCGGCTCGCCATAAACGGCGGCGGTGGAGGAAAACACGAAGTGCGCCACCCCGGCGGCGGCGCAGGCTTCGATCAGGCAGCGCGAGACGGTGGTGTTGTTGTGATAATAGAGCAGCGGCTTTTCCATGCTTTCCGGCACGCTGGTGGACCCGGCGAAATGCAGCACCGCCCGCACGCGGTGGCGCTCCAGGATGGCCCGCACCTCGGCGGTGTCGCCGGCATCAATGGCATGGAACGGCACGCCGGCTGGCACCGCGTCGCGGCTGCCGTTGCTCAGGTTGTCGAGGCCGATGGGCTGCCAGCCGGCATCCAGCAGGGCCAGCACGGCGTGCGAGCCGATATAGCCGGCGCAGCCGGTGACCAGCACGGCGGGTTTGCTGTGCGACACGGTGTTCCCTTTCCCTCCGATGAAGCCCCGCCGGCACCGGCGTTGCATCCGGCGGGCAGGTGTCGGGAAAGTGTCCGGGCCAGGAGGCGGCTTTCCTATTCGCCGGGCGGCTAGAGCGGGTGGCGGAAACGGCTGTCGCCGAAAGTTGGCGCCGGTGCGCAACCGGCGTAGGGAGCGGACGGCCAGCCATGGTTCCATCGCCACCCGCCGCCACCGCGCACTGCGGGTGGGAGGGGGCTGGCTGCTGTCCGGAGAAGAGGAGGGGGGCGCCCGTCGCGGTGTCGCAGGGGGAATGGTGAGGGGGAAAGACTCCACCGCGACGGGCGCAGGACCTTGTGGATCCTGAAACTGATCGTAGGGCTTGGCGGCCCCTGACCGCCACCACGCAAGGGAGGTACGGCCGCCCCTCCTACGGCGAGGACGGCTCTCCGCTCGCGTCTTCCTCAACCGAGGCGGGAGGGGGCGTGTCGGGGGCGGCGGCCGTATCGGGTATCTCGGTTGGTGCTGCTACGCTATTTCGATGGGGGTTTCGGCGTATGGTCGCCTGATGCCTAGGCTTAAGGTTGTGCTGTATAAGACATAGGTCTTATATGTCTCATGCCATAAGGAATAGGCTCTTCGCTTGATGACCTCTGATGACGAGGCGCAGTAGTTGACGATCCGACAAGGTTCTGTGTGGCGATGGAAGGCGACTGTCGACAGGACTTAGGGCGGAAGGACTTTCGGCAAGACATGAAAATAACTTTTGAGGATGAAACTTTTACAGGGATTTCTGCGTGAAGTTCCGAAAATAATATTAAGCACGTGATTGTGTTCCTGGAAGTATTCTGCGGCGCCGTGAAAGCAGGCAAAAGGCCTCTCAAATGCTGTGGGGATGTGGGCTAACTTTTTTCACCTTTCCTAACTTTGGATGGACCTTTTTTGGCCTTCGGGCGTTCCCCCCGTCGTGTGTTGGCTAACAGGCGATACGACCGGCTGGACAAGCCCCGACTCATCGGGCGTGGCTGGCGAGCGCAAGACGGCACATGGGCAGGGCGGACAAGCGGCAGATCATTCGGGGAAGCTGCGCGTCACCATGCCACCACTGGAAACGTCCCTAGCGGGTTGCGGGATCAGCCAGAAGGGTTGGTTCCAGGCGTTTGTTCCTGTGCCCGGTAAACGGGCTGTAAGCCCTTTGGCGTCACAGATAAGACACAAGAACGCCTGTTCCCTTTTGACGGATGTTCCATAACATACGGCCAGTCGGGAACCTTGAGACATAAATCGCGACTTGGGGATAAAACCTTATCTTACTTTGGGGGTCACGATGGACAAAGACACGATCAAAACGGTAATCATCGAAAGCAATTCGTTTTTCCGCGAAGGATTGAAGAGTATCCTCCGCGATAGTCGTTTTCACATCGGGTTCGAATCCGAGAGGCCGGAGGATGCTCTGGCTTATCTCCAGGCCGAGAAGCCGGACCTGGTGATCGTCGAACTTCCGGCCGGCGCCGAGGCGGTGCCGGAGACCTTTCAGGCCATCCGCGAGGCGGTGCCGGAGTCCCGCATCGTCGCCCTGGTCGGGCAGCAGTGCCCAATGCTGATGACTGATTGTCTGATGCAGGACATCGACGGCTTCCTCATCAAGACCATGAAGCCCAATGTGCTGTTGCAGTCGCTGGCGTTGATCGCCGAAGGGGAGCGGGTCTATCCCGCCAACCTGGTGGCCCGCCTGCTGCGCGGCGGCGCGCAGTCCATGGTCATGATGCCGGGCAGCCAGGAGCAGTACAACCTGACCGCTCGTGAGATGGATATTCTCCACCTTCTGGTGGCCGGCGAGCCCAACAAGGTCATTGCCCGCCGCCTGACCATCACCGAGGCGACGGTGAAGGTTCACCTGCGCAGCCTGCTCAAGAAGATCAACGCCGCCAACCGGACTCAGGCGGCCATCTGGGCGCTGCATCACGGCTTCGCCAGCACGGGGACCGCCGCCGCTTCGGCCGGCGCTCCGGCCTGACGTTTCTCACCAGGCGATCGCAGCGAACGACGGGCATCGCCGCACCCACCCTGGGCGCGGCGATGCCCGTCAGCGTTTCGGGCTGGCGACGCCCTGACGACTTGGGCGGCGCCCGCAGGCGTTCGTCGGACTGGCACCTGGCACCGTCTTCGCGGGGGCGGAGGGGTGCCGTGGTTCGCGCAAGGGGGGACAGGAGACATCGTCATGCTTCACCGCGATCCGGGCCCCGTGCCCGCACCGCCGGCTTCGCGGCGGCCGTTTCACGTTGCCGTCATCATGGATGGCAACGGTCGCTGGGCCACCGCCCGTGGTATGCCGCGCACCGCTGGCCATGTGCGCGGAGTCGAGAGCGCCAAGGAAATCATCCGCGCCGCGCCCGACCTCGGCATCACCCATCTGACCCTGTTTGCCTTCTCCACCGAGAACTGGCGGCGTCCGCGCGCCGAGGTCTCGGTGCTCATGATGCTGTTACGCAGCCATCTGGAAAGTGAAGTCCGGGATCTGGCGGCGCGTGGTGTCCGGCTCAGCTTCCTCGGCGGCCGCGACCGCCTGCCGGCGGACATCGCGGCCCTGATGGAACGGGCGGAGGCGGAGACCATCGCCAACGAGGGCCTGCATGTGGCGGTCGCTGTCGACTATGGGGGGCGCCGCGACATCGTGCGGGCGGTGCAGGGGTTGGCCCGGCAGGCCGCGGCGGGGGCCCTGGCGCCGGAGGAGATCGACGAGGACCGCGTCGCCGCCGCCCTGTGGACCGGCAGCATGCCCGATCCCGACTTGCTGATCCGCACCGGCGGCGAGCAGCGCATCAGCAACTTCCTGCTGTGGCAGTGCGCCTATGCCGAGTTCGTCTTCCGCGACACTCTATGGCCGGCCTTCGACCGTGCCGACCTGGAGCACTGCATCGCCCAGTTCGGCCATCGGGAGCGGCGCTTCGGAGCGGTGCTGACCCCGTGATCCGCATCGCCGCCGCTCTCGCCCTGCTGGCGGGGCTGGCGGGCGTGGCGTGGCTGTCGTTGATGGCCGGTGGCGGGACGCCGCCGGCCATCCCCGTCTCCGGCTGGTGGACCCCGCGCACCCCCGATCATCCGTGGGACAAGCTTGCCCACGCCGTCGTCTACGCCGGATTCATGGTGCTGGTGACGCTCTTGGCGCCGCCCCGCCGCCGCTGGCAGTGGGGCGGCGGGGCGGCGCTGTTC